>JACPZY010000179.1 GCA_016195215.1 Actinomycetota bacterium
CTCTACACATGGGCTGAGAAAACTTCATACACATCGCCTTTTGTCATCGACCCGGCAATGCGTTCAAATGTCGTTGGCACAATTAATTTTGATGAATCAATTGATGCGACAAAAATTACCTCCGCTCTGCGTGCAAACGGAATCGTGGACACCGAGCCCTATCGCAAACTTGGTAAGAACCAGCTTCGAATCGGAATGTTTCCAGCGGTCGAACCGAGTGACATCGACGCCCTTACCTCCTGTATCGATTTTGTTGTCGGCGCTCTCTCCTAAGTGGCACGCTGAGAATGACATTTCGGAGTGAACGCATTTTTTGGGCGGTATCCCTCCAAGTGGCAATCCTCAATCTTTATCTTGGCGGCTTCGGACCCGGACAATCACTCCTGCGGGCGCAACAACGCACGTCGTTGACGATAGCTGGCCTGCACGGAACTGCCATGGGAATAGCCTCCATTATCGCTGGACTACTAGGTCCAAGAATCGTCCATCGTTACGGGCGGGCAACCACATCCTGGATCGGCATGACAATTTTTTCAATTGGTGTTCTGATATTCGTTTTCTCTCCGCCGATTCAACTGACTCTGCTCGCAACGCTCATCACCGGATTTGGAACTTCGATCGTTGTCAATGTAATGGTGACTCAACTTTCTCATCATTACTCGCGTGATGCGTCACATGCGATCTCACAGGCGAGTGGCATTGGTTCGGTTGGATATGTTCTTGGAACTATGAGCGCTGGAATGATGGCGCGTACACCCTTCAATTGGCGACTCGGGCTTCTTGTCGTGATTCCAGCCACCCTCATTCTCTACATCATCGCCCATAAAGCGTTGGCAACCGAACATACTCCCGATCCAATCGGCCACGAGCGAGGTTCACTCAACCGAGAATTCTGGATCTCCTGGGCTGGTTTTATTGCACTTATATCGAGCGAATTTGCGATCACTTTCTGGGCGGCGGCCCTTCTTCGAGACCGGGTGGGTTTAAGCGCGGCGATATCCACCATCGCAGTGATTGGAGTTGGATCCGGGATGGGTCTTGGAAGGTGGTTTGGACCGCACCTCCTCCGCCGGATCAGTCTCGATAGTCAGCTTAAAGTTGTTATAACTATTCAATTTTTTGGATTTATAACTTTCTGGTTTTCGCACGACCTCTTGATTTCTTTAGTCGGACTCTTTTCTGTGGGAGTCGGACTCTCAATGCAATTTGCCCTTGCTTCACTCCGCCTTATCGGATTTAGTGATGGACGTCCCGACCTGGCAATTGGTAAGAGTTCGCTTGCCGCGGGCCTAGCGATTGGAGGCGCGCCCTTTCTTCTCGGACTTCTTGGCGACCATCTGGGGATTTCTCGCGCCTTCCTTCTGGTTCCATTATTGATATTTATTGGACTATCCACCATTGTCGCGATACCTTCTGAAGAGCCAACGGTTCGGGAAAATGCGTGAACTATAAAACTCGACGAATAATAACTCTGATTACGCTCTTTGGCGTATTAGCTCTTATCATCATAAGTGGGCGGTAATACAACATCAATTGAGAAGTCGACCGGTGCCTCAACTCTATGCCGATATCTCTTCCACACGAAGAGAGCAGCAAGCAGAGTTATCAATCCACCACTTGCGATCGTTGGGCGAACGCCAATGCGTTGCGCCATATATCCAACAAGTGGAGACCCCAGAGGCGCGCCACCCATAAAGACAAAGAGGTAGATACCCATAACTCGTCCGCGTAGAACTGGATCTGTATTTACTTGCATCAGAGAGTTTGCGGCAATCATCGTTGTTAGAGTTGCAAAACCAGAGATCGGCAACCAGATTGCATAGAGAGTGAAGTTGGGCATCAAGGCGAGAATGATGAGTGACACGCCAAAGAAGAGGCTTCCGTAAACCACAAACATTGTCTTTCGGAATCGCTCCAATCGGGCGGAGAGCAGAGCACCACTAAGTGAGCCAATTGCGAAGATTGTTCCTAGCAGCCCAAATGAGGCTGCCCCTCGATGAAATAGCTTTGTCGCAGCGAGCGCATTAAATATTTGGAAGTTAAGTCCAAAAGTCGCCATGAAAAAAACGACAATCATGATTGCGTAGAGGTCGGGGCGCGCTCTTACATACCGCAGTCCCTCTCGAACGCTCCCCAATCCCGTGCTTCGCGGCATAAAGAAGAACTCGCTTTTTCGAAGGGTCATAAGCGCGGCAATTACAATGAGATACGAGCCTGAATTAAGGAGAAAGGAAGGACCCGTTCCGAATGCTGCGATAGACGCCCCCGATAGCGCGGGTCCGATAAGACGGCCTGCATTGAAATTTGCGGAATTGAGGCTCACTGCATTTCCCACATCAGAGTGGCCTACAACTTCAGAGATGAAGCTGGCTCGCACTGGATTGTCCACAGCGTTAGCGACACCTAGAGCGAAAGCAAGCACAAATACATGCCAGAGTTTTACGTGATGAAACGTGACGAGAATTCCCAATATACCTGCAGAGAGTCCACCACCAATATTGGTGAAGATGAGCACCTTCCGTTTATCAAATCGGTCTGCAAGTGCACCACCGTGAAGACTGAAAAAAAGAACGGGTAGAAATTGAAGAGCGGTAACCAAACCTAAAGCTGAACCGTTGTTATTGGTGAGTTCGAGAACCAACCAATCCTGCGCAATTCGTTGTGCCCAACTTCCAATATTGGAGATCGCATTTGCTGAGAAAAGGATTCTGAAATTACGATGCCGAAAAGATCGCCAATTGCCACTCTCATCTACGCGTACCAACGGAACCTCCTGATGACACCTTATCGCCATTGGCGGGTAGACCTGTGGTCTAATATGCGGATATGGCTCAAAATGTGAGATCGGTTGTAAGACTATTATTAGTCGGCATTTTCGCCTGGGTTATTGCAGGTGTCATCGCATTAGTAATAGGTGCGGATGCCAAATTAATCTGGACCTGTTTCGCAGGAGCACTGCTCGGAATTCTCGGGTTGACCTACACCATTCGAAGAGCACACAGGGGTGGCATTTAAGCCTCTAATTGACCAGCAATACCGCGAAGGACCTTTCCAAGTCGCTCGGCCTCTACAGGTGATGGATGACGCCCGTGACGTAAGCCGTTTCCGACCTTGTCCAGGATCTTGATAGTGTCTTCAATCATCGCAGCGAGATCATCTGGATTGACATGATTATTTGCAACTAAGGATGGAGGAGCATCGATCACACGAACTGAGAGTGCTTGAGGTCCTCGGCGTCCATCAGCAACACCGAATTCCAGTTTTGTTCCAGGCTTAACGGTAGCGACGCCTTCTGGAAGTGAGGTTGCCGCCAAATAAACATCTTCGCCCTCATCGGAGGCGATAAATCCAAAACCCTTTTCCAAGCTGAACCATTTCACGCGACCTGTAGGCATGGGAAACACTCCTTTAAATTACTCAACTCGTGTGAGCCGCACGGAAATTTACGGGCAGAGGACGAGTTTACCGTAATCACTCCTCAAGGAGAACAGCAATTCTTTTAAAGAGTCACTTCGGAATGTGCACCGCAGCCGTGATCGACCGAGACCACGTGCCCATCTTGAGGCGAAATCGAGTTGGCGCATACTCCAAAAGCTCCACGGAGTGAACCTGCGATTGAAATGAAAAAACCACAGGAGTGACAGGGTTTAGGGGCGGCCTTGGCAATTGGTGAGTCAGGACCGTAATCACCGGTATACCAACGCTTACTTGCCTGATCTCGTCCTTCAATAGAGATGACGCGTGCCCGGCCCAAGCCCAACTCCCAGAATGGAACTTCATCTAATTCTTCCCCATCAGGCAGTGCGGCAAATCCTGGAACTAGACGAGTGTCATCAGCAGAGGAGGGCAGAATGTCGCCGACTCCGATATCCCCGGGTTGGATGCGATCTGCATAGGGAATCCAATCGGGGGCGAGAAGTGAATCAGGCCCTGGAAGAAGAACCACATCACAGATCGTTGGTTCGCTCTCCTCTTCAACCTTGATTGCGGTGACAACCCAACGCCACCCCTTGTATCCAGGTAGAGAGGCCTCGAAGAGATAGCTGGCCATCCGACCTTCAGTATCGACATCTTCGCAGATGAAATCCCCGACATATTTGGTTTCGCCCTCAAGAAGCGCAGCGCGTGCGAGATCGAGCGCGCCAAATGAACCCGCAGATTTCTTTGACCATGCCATGGGGTTAGGGTAAAGCAGAAAGGACTCCCGAGGTAATCGGGAGTCCTTTCTGGCCGATATCTGACTTTACGAGCTGGTTGAAGGTGTAGGTGTAGGAGTTACTGATGCTGATGGGGATGCTGAAGGTGAAGGGGTAGGAATTGCTCCTACTGCCGTCCGGAATGCGAGGTTGGCAGCCTGCAGCGCAGTATTAAGGATTGTTTGCGCGGCGCTCACTGCTGCTTTATAGGCGGCAAGAGCAGTGGCAGTTGCATTTTTAAATGCTTCGTCTGCGGCCTTACGAGCCGCCTTATATGTATCTTTTGCGCTCTCCTTGGCCTGATCCGTTGTCGCGGCAGCTATTGCAGATTCATAGGCAGTTTTCGCTGCGTCGTAAGCGGCTTTCTGTACTGCCACCGCAGGTGCACTAGCACTTTGGAATGCGGTGCGCGCACTCTTAGTCGCGCTCTGGAATGCGGTGATTGCACTGTCCCGTGCGCCCTTATAAGCGGTGAGAGCAGCGGCTAAGGCGGGGTTCGCCCTCCCTTTCTTCTCCAATTTCTTCAATAGAGCGCGTGCTTGGGCTTCAAGCTTTTTACCCTCTTTATCGATTTTTTTATCTGCCTTGCCAGAATCTTTTGACATGGGGGATGACGAGGAGATCTCAGTCTTTCCGCTCTTGCCCTGATTGCCTTTATTATCTGCGGCAATTGCCAGGGGAGAGATGACTGTAGCCAATAATGCAGTAGCACTGGCTCCAATTAATAAGCGAAGACTATTTCTCTGAAACATTCGGACTCCGTTCTCGGGGAAGTCTTTAGTGTAAAGATTTATCAAGGGTGGACGTAACCCTTTTTAGAAATTCACACGAATTTCACAAAGTACTGCACTAAGTAATTTCACAGGCCGACTTCACAGAGTGAATCCAGAAGAAGGGCGCCCGCGAAGTGAAACTCCGCGGGCGCCCTTCTTTCGAGAATAAGATATTTAGAAGTCCATATCCCCGCCACCCGGACCAGCTGGCGCTGCTGATTTCTTCTCTGGCTTATCGGCTATCACTGCTTCAGTAGTGATGAAGAGTGCGGCGATTGATGCCGCGTTCTGCAGTGCAGAACGAGTCACCTTTGCAGGATCAATGATGCCGGCCTTAATCATGTCGACGTACTCACCAGTTGCAGCGTCAAGGCCAAAGCCTGGCTCGAGATGGCGAACCTTCTCGACAACAACTCCACCTTCAAGACCAGCATTGATCGCAATCTGCTTGAGAGGAGCCTCAATAGAAGCCTCGACGATCTTTGCACCAGTTGCTTCGTCACCTTCAAGCTTTAACTTGGAGAAAGCAACTTTTGCAGCCTGAAGAAGTGCAACGCCGCCGCCGGCGACAATGCCCTCTTCAACAGCAGCCTTCGCGTTACGTACTGCGTCTTCGATCCGGTGCTTGCGCTCTTTAAGTTCTACCTCAGTTGCAGCGCCAGCCTTGATGACTGCAACTCCGCCAGCCAATTTGGCCAGACGCTCTTGCAACTTCTCGCGGTCGTAATCAGAATCGCTCTTCTCGATTTCGGCACGAATCTGTGTAACCCGACCCTTGATCTGATCAGCATCTCCGGCGCCTTCAACAATGGTGGTTTCGTCCTTGCTGATGACTACCTTCCGTGCATGTCCTAGAAGTTCGACCCCTGCCTGATCCAACTTGAGACCAACTTCTTCAGATATGACGGTTGCGCCGGTGAGAATTGCAATGTCCTGCAACATCGCCTTACGGCGATCGCCAAAGCCTGGTGCCTTAACTGCTGCAGAACGGAATGTGCCGCGAATCTTATTAACGACCAGAGTTGCGAGCGCTTCGCCTTCAATATCTTCAGCAATGATTGCAAGCGGCTTACCCGACTGCATTACCTTCTCAAGAATTGGTAGCAGGTCTTTAATATTTGCGATCTTGGAATTGGCAATCAAGATGTAGGCATCTTCGAGAACTGCTTCCATGCGGTCAGAGTCCGTTACGAAATAAGGAGAGATGTAACCTTTGTCGAAACGCATGCCTTCGGTGAGTTCCAGCTCGAGACCGAATGTATTTGATTCTTCAACGGTAATAACGCCCTCTTTGCCAACCTTGTCCATCGCTTCGGCGATCATCTCGCCGATGGTGGCATCTGCCGCAGAGATTGATGCGGTCGCTGCAATCTGCTCTTTGGTTTCAACATTCTTTGCCATTGCAACCAGCTCGGCAACTACTGCCTCAACAGCTTTTTCAATTCCACGCTTGAGCGCCATTGGATTTGAGCCAGCTGCGACGTTACGGAGGCCTTCACGGACAAGGGCTTGAGCCAGAACGGTTGCAGTTGTTGTTCCATCGCCTGCAACATCGTCAGTCTTCTTAGCAACTTCCTTAACCAGCTCTGCGCCGATCTTCTCCCATGGATCTTCAAGATCAATTTCTTTTGCAATCGAGACGCCGTCATTTGTAATTGTGGGGGCGCCCCACTTCTTCTCCAGAACGACGTTCCGCCCACGAGGTCCGAGGGTTACCTTGACCGCATCGGCGAGAATGTTCATGCCACGTTCTAGGCCGCGACGGGCCTCTTCGTTAAAGGCAATCTGCTTTGCCATAGTTATTTCCGCTCCTATGTTTTCTATCGTTATTGGGGGGATTTATCACTCACACCCCTAGAGTGCTAA
>JACPZY010000156.1 GCA_016195215.1 Actinomycetota bacterium
CGGGCAAGATCAACCGCGAGACCCATGTCTTTGCAAACAAGGGCAACGGCAAAACCTTCGTCATAATCCCCATCGCGCAATAAAGGAATAATGTCTTTTTCCAAAATAACAGAGTTGACAGGACTTCCAACCAAAGCGGTGCGCAATACTTCCAGATCAACGCCAGACTTAATTCCCAGCATAAGTGCCTCGACAGAGGATACGAAATAGTCATACCAGAGCATGTTCAGCACCAGCTTCACCGCGTAACCAGTCCCACGCTTGCCGCAATTGAAGAAACGCTCTGGATTGCCCATAATGTCAAAAAGTGGTTTTGCATCAGCAATATCTGCCTCGTTCCCACCTGCAAAAATAGAAAGCCCTCCGTTGGCAGCACCTGTTGCGAAACCAGATACAGGCGCATCTATGAGACGCAGTCCTTTTTCTTTTGTCATCGACACGACTCGATTAGCCGGTTCTGGAATCGATGTAGACATATCCACCCAGAGAGCACCCTCTCCGAGGACGTTGGCCACTCCACCAGAAATCATGCATGCTTCGACAGCCGCTGGCGTAGGAAGCATGGTAATCAGTACATCTGCACCAGCCACGCACTCCAATGCAGAAGCGGCAGCCTTGGCGCCAGCCTCAATTGGTTTTGCCATTGAATCAGTATTGAGATCAAACACAGTGATATCCACGCCGGCCAAAGCCAGATTTCTGGACATCCCACCACCCATACTGCCAGTGCCAATAAATGCGACCTTCACGTAACTCCCCGTTCCATAGTTTTCGTATTCTTAATAAAAATCAATTGAAGTCAATCCAGGTTGTTTTCAGAGCACTGTAGTTATCCAGCGCGTGCAACGACCGATCACGACCCGCACCAGATCCTTTGAATCCGCCAAATGGTGTGATCACATCGCTCATGTCAAAGGTGTTCACCCAGACGGTGCCTGCCCGCAATTGCCGAGCGACTCGATGTGCGCGTGCCACATTGCCAGTCCACACAGATGCGGCCAGACCATACTCAGTGTCATTCGCCCTTGCAATCGCTTCTGCTTCATCTTTTGCATCTATCGCCACCAGAACTGGGCCAAAGATCTCCTCTTGTGCGAGGCGAGATTCGTGCTTCACCTCGTCAATCAGGGTCGGTCGAATCACGCAGTCTGCAGCGGTTGCTTGTGAGCCGCCGAAGACGAAACGACCGCCTTCTTGATTAACGAGGGCCAGATAAGAATTGACGCGATCGCGTTGTTGGATGGAAACGAGTGGCCCCATAAGAGTTTCTGGATCTAAAGGATCCCCAACCTTGAATGTCTCCAGGAATTTTGTGATGCGCGAAAAGAGTTCCTCCTTCACTCCGCCCTGAACAATGAGGCGTGAGCCAGCGTTACACGTTTGACCCGCATTGTAGTAAATGCCCCATGCAATTGCCGAAGCAGCAGCGTCAAGATCCACAACATCATCAAGTACAACCTGAGCACTCTTGCCACCGAGCTCGAGCGCCACCTGCTTCATGTTGGATTCCGCTGCATATTGCAGCATCTTTCGCCCTGTTGGACCACTGCCAGTAAAAGCCAACTTCGCCACATCATTGTGACGGGCAAGGGCTTGGCCTGCCTTAAGGCCTAATCCAGTCACAACATTTAGTACACCATCGGGTAAGCCCGCTTCAGTCGCAAGGCGAGCTAGTAAGAGTGCGGAAAGCGGGGACTGTTCTGCAGGTTTGAGAATCACACTGTTTCCCATGGCAAGTGCTGGCGCAATCTTCCATGCAGAAATAATCATTGGATAATTCCAAGGAACCACGGCCCCAATAACGCCAAGCGGTTCGCGAGTAATCATTGCCAGTGCATCGCGAGGTGCAGGTGCGATTTCATCATATGTCTTGTCAATCGCCTCGCCGTACCATTGAATCGTGCGGGCAGCGCCCATCACATCAACGTTGAGCGAATCTGAAATTGGCTTTCCAACATCTAAAGTTTCAAGTAGAGCCAACTCTTCTTGGTTGGCGCGAACCAATTCTGCCCATTTCAACATGACACTTTTCTTGTCGCGAGGATTCATTTCCCGCCATACGCCAGAATCAAAACTCTCCGTGGCAGCCGTGACCGCGCGGTTAACGTCCTCTGTATCACCTGATGCAACATTTGTTATGAGATGCTGATCGCGAGGAGAGATATCTTCAAACGTTTCGCCAGAAGCCGCATCGACAAAAGCGCCATCTATGTACAGCTGCGACGCAGGTCTAGCGCTGGCTGCTCGTTTTTCCCACATTTCCAATTCAAGTGACATGAGAACTCCCTTACGCGACAAACTCTTTAAAATGAGACCAACTAGGTTCGACGCCTAGTCCTGGACCTTCGGGCACATGGAGAAGTCCTTGGGAATCAACTCTAATCGGTGATTCCAAAAGAAAATCGCGCCGTTCTTCGCCCCATGTCGGTGGGTCATATGGAAATTCAATGAATGGAGCACCGCCTAAACCGGCAGTCACCTGCAAATTGGCCATCAAGCCATATCCATTTGACCACGTGTGTGGGGTAAAGATCCGATTCTTCGCCTGCGCAATGCCGGCGATAATTCGAGTGCGCTCAAGACCAACTGCCAAAACTACATCTGGTTGATAAACGTCAAGTGCATCAGATTCCAAGAGATTTAGAATTTCGGGAAGTGTGCGCACCATTTCTCCTCCAGCAATGCGCACACCTCTGCCCCGGAGACGTTTCAAACCTTCAATATCTTCCATTGGAAGCGGCTCTTCGACCCAGTAGGCGCCATAGTCTGCACAAGCGTCCACGAATCGCATGACATCGACGAGATCAAGTGGGCGACGAGTGTCTCCTGGCATCCGCCACGCTTGGTTTAGGTCAACCATGACCTCAAGATCATTTCCGATCGCATCACGAATTGCGGCCAAGGTAGCGATTCCCAACTGGAGGTCAGTCTGTGGAACGCGAATTTTCATCGCCTTAAAGCCTCGATCGCGAATGAGTCTTGCTGACTCCGCTCGGCGTTCGGCGCTCATAGCAGCGCCAGTTGACGCATACGCTGGAATGGACGAAGAAGCTCCGCCGAAAAGAATCGAAACTGATGTACCGAGCGCTTTGCCCATTGCGTCCCATATCGCGGCCTCAATAGGCCAGTACCGACCCGAATGAAAGGAGATGGTCTCCAACGTACGCACATGTTTCTGGATATTGAAAAGATCTTCACCCACAAAAAGGGCTTCATACCCGTTGAGGCCGTCCATCAAGTCGCCGGAAGCGTAGCCCGTCACCCCGCCGTCGGTTTCGACAACAGTCAAAGTCGCATCAAATTGCTTGCGAGGAAGTGGGTCCCAATTGGGGCAAAACGGAGGATCAAGCTTTAGGGAAGCTTTTTCAAAACGGATCCGAGTGATTTTCATGAACAGTCCAACTCCTATTTTCCCGTTTGAAAGAAAGGATTGCTGACATTTTCTGCTGCCTTCATTACATCGGCCGCCGTTGGCTTTCCTGCACGACCATTGCTCAACGCATCAAGAATCGCTTGGCGTTGATTAACAAAAACTTCTTCCTCGTCATGAGCCGCCGGGTTTACCCAAACAGCAGCGATAAGGACTAGGTCATCGGTATGTGAAGGGTCAATCACCCCCATTTTCAACGCGGCACCCACGCCAGCGGCTACGCCAGCCTGGGCAGCGCCCCACGTAAGAAGGCCATGTTTATCGTTCTCGATTGCAGCCTTGTTCACGAAAAGCGTGGGCGGCGTAACCGCAATCCCCGTTTGTGCAATAACCATAAAAGGAACGTGTCCCGCGCGCGGGGTGGCAAGAGCCGTAGCCCATGCCACCCCTGTGGGTCCAGATCTATCACCGAGCACCGTGTTCGTATGAGCCGCATTAGGCCCAAAGCCCACGAACCCCTCGCCGATCTGGAGCAACATCACTTAATCAAACCTGCCGTGACCAAGAAACTCTTTGCAACCGCGTCAGCGTCTTCTCCGAGTACGTCAACACGGGCATTAAGGTTCTGCATTACTGCGTTTGTTACCTTGGCCGCCAAAGGTGCCAGGACCTTTACCAACTGTGGATACTTCTTGGCAACAGAATCTGGCATTGTGATCGCAGCGTTGTATGCAGGGAAGTAGTTCTTGTCTTCGGTTGGTACCGTCAGACCCAGTGCGCCTATGCGTCCGTCGGTTGCAAATACTTCACCGATATTGCATTGACCATCTTTTGTTGCTTGATAAATTGCACCAGTATCAAGCACCTTGGTCGTGACATTTGCATCAGCGATGCCGTACGCGGTCTTGAATCCTGCCCAACCATCTGGTCGACTCTGGAATTCAGATTCAATACACCATATGCCTTGTCCGGCTGGAACCTTCGCTGCCAAGTCTGAGACAGTCTTAATGCCCCACTTGGTGGCATTTGCCTTGGTAATAGCAAATGCATATGTGTCGTTGAAGGAGGTCATCGGGAGCCAAGTTACTTTGGAAGCTCTGTCTCCGGCCTTCACTTTGGCATATAAGGCTGCTGGCGAGAATGCAGTATTGGTCTGCTTCTGATAAACCAACCATGCAGTGCCTGTGTATTCCCAATATAAGTCAATGCTGTGCTTCAACATCGCCTCACGAGTTGTCACAGAGCCCTTGATGTTGGTTTTGTCAGTCACCTTGCCGCCATTGGCAAGAACAAGCTGCTTGACAAGCTTGCTGAGCACGATGCTCTCCGTGAAGTCCTTTGAACCAACTGTGATCTTTACTCCCGCAAGGGATTTACCTGCGGCGTTGGCCGAAGTCGATGTCGCGGCAGTGCCAACGACAACGAGTGCGACCGCAGTTGCAACAGCAACTGCTCTGTAGCGTTTTACCTGCATTTTGTACCTCTCCTTAGGTTTAAATCCCCCGTGGTCGAAGGAGTTCTTCGGCAGCCCGCGCTAGCCAGTCCATCGTGAATGCCACGATTACCGTGAGCAAACCTCCAGTCATGAGCACTACCTGACGATTGAGTTTCAGGCCAGGAATAATGAGCGTTCCCAAACCTCCCCCGTTAACGAAGACACCCAATGTGGCTACGCCAACGGTAAGAATTAATGTGGTGCGTACACCTGCCAGAATTACTGGAACGGCAAGCGGTAGTTCGATTCGGCGTAAAGCTTGACGAGGAGTCATTCCCATACCAAGGGCCGACTCGACGACAAAGGGATCAATTTCTCGCAGCCCCACGATTGTGTTTCGCAAGATTGGGAGAATTCCAAAGGCAGCAAAAGAAAAGATCGCAATTGGCTTTCCAAAGCCGAAAAGTATTCCACCAAGAATCAAAACTCCAACTGCGGGAAATGCTTGTCCGATATTTGCCAGGATTAAAACTGCAGGAGTGAATTTACGCATTCGCTTGCGAGTTAGCAGAATCCCTGCTGGAACTGCGATAACCAAAATGATTATTGCTGAGGTGAATGACAGAATTAGATGATCGTTGATGGCTTTCCGAATGAACGGCCAGTTGATTGTTACTGCTTCTATCTTGTCCAATTTGCGATTGCGAATATAGATAAAGAGCCCAAGCGCTAGCAATGCAACGAGAACTGGCTGCAAAATAAGTGAGCGATGGCGCTTAAAAATCAAACGTGCCGAAGGGGAAAAAACTGACCCCGGCGCGAGAGTTGATTTTGTGAGGGACATTCACTTTGCCTTAGCCCGAGTATCAGAGATGGCGCTTTGAAGGGCACTAAATGTCAGATGTCCGACCGTGCCAACATTGATGGCGCTTGAACCTGTGATGAACTGCTCCATCGCTTCGCGAAGAGTCGCGGTCTCCGAAAGCGTGGGACCCGCCACTGTTCCAGGTTGCAAATCAACGGCACTCAATGAAACTAGCCCCAACATTCGAACACTTGCGGCCTCGCCCACAAAACTCTCTACTCCCTTTGTCGCCGGGGCTGAGAGAATTTCTAGAGGTGTCCCATACTGTTCAACCTGTGACTGCTCCGAGAGAACGGCAATGCGATCGCCGAGAAGTAGCGCTTCTTCAAAATCATGAGTCACGAAAACAATTGTCTTTTTCAGTTCACGTTGTAACGCACGGAACTCTTTCTGTAGACGGACCCGTGTAATGGGGTCAGTGGCACCAAAAGGCTCATCCATCAAAAGCACGGCAGGGTCGGCAGCCAATGCCCTAGCAACTCCAACGCGTTGTTGCTGTCCACCTGAAAGCTGTTTTGGATAGCGACCTGCATACTCTGAAGGGTCAAGGCCAACCAATTCGAGAAGCTCGTTTACACGGGTTCTCGTTCGCGACTTCTCCCAACCTAGAAGCTGGGGAACCGTGGCGACGTTATCGGCAATTGTTAAATGCGGAAAGAGCCCAATTTGTTGGATCACATAACCGATGTTGCGACGGAGTTCATGGGCTGGCGTCTCTGTTACATCATTGCCACCGATGAAAATTCGCCCAGAAGTAGGTTCAATAATGCGATTGATCATTTTCATCGTTGTTGTTTTGCCGCACCCTGATGGACCAACAAAGACGACGATTTCTCCTGCGGGAATGGTCAATGAGAATTCACTTACAGCAGCCTTTTGGGTATTCGAGTAGCGCTTAGTGAGTTTGTCTAAGCGGATCTCTTGACCAGTTGCTGATTTAGACACGAAGCCCCCTAGCAGTTGTTACTCGACGGACAAAGACAAAAAGACCATCAAACATCAGCGCAAGGAGTGTGATTCCGAATGCGCCAACGAGTGTCTGATTCATTGAATTAAAAGAACCCAAATTTGCAAGGCCACTAAAGAGGTAATCGCCAAGTCCAGGTCCTCCTACATAAGCGGCAATCGCAGAGATACCAAATACGAGCATGGCCGATACTCGAATTCCGACCATGATCACGGGCCATGCCAGAGGAAATTGAATTTTCCGCAAGATAGTCAACGGTTTCATTCCCATCGCCGCTGCCGATTCCATAACTGCTGGTTCGACCGAACGCAGTCCGACGATGGTGTTGCGCACCACGGGTAACTGGCCGTAAAGAACTAGTGCCACAACCGCAGGAACCCAGCCAAGTCCAAATGGACCAATAAAGAAGATCAACATTGCAAGGGAGGGAATCGTAAACACGACCGACCAAAAACCGGTGACCGTCTCAACAAGTGCCACATTTCGCCACACCAAAATCCCAGTCAGAATTGCCGTTACGGAGACAATCGACATGACCAGAAGAACTAGTTCAATTTGTGAAATCACTGCAGCCAGAATCTTGACGTCTTGATTCTGGATGTACTGCCAAAGGTTCGGCGGTGTGAGGTTGACCACGAAGCGAATTCTTAACCTGTCGGACATCTTGTTGCAATAGGCGCACCAAGAGTTGTACTGTACGCAACAATGAACGGACCCACCCGGAACTCCGGACTAGACCGCGACCTCGAGATCATCGAGGCCGTCGCGGCAGCCTCTCCCGTTCCCCAACGCAACGGGGACCTAGCCCAGAGCACCAAGCGGGAAAAGAGCCAGATTTCAAGGGCGGTTTCACGCTTAATCGACGCAGGCCTTCTCACTCGACAAGACAATGGCGTCATCGTCGGCCCACGTATCTACGCAATTGCCCGCTACACCTATGAAGCCCAGTTGGTCGGCGCTGCCCGTGGCGAAATGCATGGGCTGGTGCATCGCCTCGGTGAAACAGTCCATTTAACAGTGCTCCAAGGTTTGGAAGTCGTCACGATTCATTCTGAATCCCCTGCCCACGGCTTTCGTGCTTTAAGTTGGATGGGAGTTACCGCGCCGGCATATGTCACATCTTCTGGAAGAACCCTTTTAAGTGGCCTTGATGATGATCAGATTGCTCGACTTTTCCCACTCAATAAACCAATTCCTGGCGCACCTGAACGATGTCTGGCCAAGAACGGCGCAGATCTATTGCGCATTGTGCAGAAAGTTCGTGCTGAAGGCTTCGCCACAGTAATCGAGGAGTTTGAACCTGGTCTCGTGGGTGCCAGCGTCGCGGTGAGAGATTTCACAGGCGTAATTGTTGCTGCACTAAACGTTGCCGCACCCAAGGCACGGTTCGAACCCCATCTTGTTCCTGCAGCGAAAGAAATGAAGAAAGCTGCGAACCGTATTTCTGCAGCACTCAATCCAACAAACAACAAGTCGTAACACCACCAACCCTGAAAGGGAACAAACAATGAACGGATTCGCACTTACTCCTGGCTCTGTATATCTGCGCTTTGGCGCAGGTGCAATCGCGCAGCTACCAGAAGTTATTGCAGGACTTAATAAAAAGAAGGTCTTCATCGTTACCGATCCAGGTGTCACAGCTGCGGGAGTGCTATCGAAAGTTGAAAATATTCTGAAAAGTGCAGGGATTCAATTTGCAACTTTCACAGGCATTAAACCAAATCCGACTACAACTTTGATTGATTCGGCCGCAAAAAAAGCAGTCGCATTTGGCGCACAAGCAATAATAGCCCTCGGAGGTGGATCATCCCTTGACTCAGCAAAAGGCATCGCATTAGTCGGTGCAAATCCAAATTTCTCTTCAGCACAATTTAACTATTCGATTACACCAGAAGTTCTCGCCCTTCCTATCATTGCAATTCCTACGACGGCGGGCACTGGAAGCGAAACAAATAACTGGGGCGTCATTGATGATCCCATCCGCCAATGCAAGCTCTACATCGGAGATGTAAGTACAACGCCGTCTGCTGCAATTCTCGATCCAGAACTCACTGTCGGACTTCCGCCAAGGCCAACAGCGGGAACTGGAATTGATGCACTTACCCACGCAATCGAATCTCTCACCGCCAAGGGACGCTCGCCAATATCGGCTGCATACGCCCACGAGGCGGTGAAGTTAATTTCTCGTTCGCTCTTTCGCGCCGTAAAGACAGGTGATGACATTGAGGCACGAGGTGACATGTTGATGGGAGCCCATCTCGCCGGGCTTGCATTGACTCTTTCAGGGCTTGGTCTGGTGCACGGCA
>JACPZY010000157.1 GCA_016195215.1 Actinomycetota bacterium
GTTCACGCCGTCAACTCACTTGGAGGCGCGATTCCTTCTCCACGACGGGCACGGGTCAGTCCGGCAACTGACGGACTCGACCGGGACCATTACCGACACCTACGATTTTGATGCTTTCGGCAATCTCATCACGCATACAGGGACAACTCCCAACAACTACCTGTTTGCCGGAGAGCAATTCGATCCCGACCTCAACCTCTACTACAACAGAGCCCGTTACCTTGACGTCCGGACAGGCCGGTTCTGGACGATGGATATTTACGAGGGTTTCGATCAGAGGCCGGACTCTTTACATAAGTACTTATACACGTCTGCGGACCCAGCCAACAACGCGGATCCTACAGGGCGCATTTTGGCCAATGTCATTTATGGCCAGATTGTGCATAGAAGAATAGGAGAACATTTCACGTTGCAGAGTCCATTGACGAGATTCTCGGACCGAAGAATCAACACAATCCTGGGGGCTATCGTTCCAGGAGGCACGCTAAGGCCCGATTTGGCAGACAGCGCGACCCGAGAGGTTTACGAAATCAAATCAATTCTGTTAGCGCCTACTGGATATCCGCAGTTGGCTGGATATCTTTATGTTTTAAATACATTTGACCCCTTAAGGCGCGTTTGGATTCCGGGGATATCTTACGTTCCGCCCGCAAGAATAGATTTGGATGCTTTGACATATGCCGTTGTGTCACCTCCCGTCGGCGGCGTAATCATCTATTCTGTTGTAAACTTCGTTGAGCTCTTTGGACTCGTGGCCCTCGCTATAAAAACTGCCGTTCCTAGACTTCAACTCGAATTCGGCTTGGCCACGGTGAACTCAACTTTGGCCGGCGGGGCTATATGATCGCGTCTGGAGCGGCAATGGACATCATTGAGGCCAATCGGAGGATCGAACCAGTTCGAAGGGAGTTCCAAGGTCGGTTGTACAAGTGGTCTCTCCGAGATGCACAGAGAGAGTTTAGAGATGGTTTCCCATTCTTGCGGCGAATCAAGAGCCCCCTTGCGACCGCGTTCGTTGCGCTCGTCTCGAAACTCCCAGAAGAGACGAAGGGCAAATTATGTGCTGCACTTGTCAAGCGGGCTCACGCGCAGGCGTTGCCACAAGTGGGTGAGAGATTGGAACAGAGCGAGGAGGGTCTCCTGGCTGAATACTGGGTATGGATTGACCGAGAACTTACTCCCCTTACGAGGGCGTCCGTATTGAAAGGATTCGAGTCGGAAATGGCCGCCCCAGGTTTGCCTAGCAGCATTTCAATTCTTAGGCGAGAACTTGAGAAACTCTTGGCCGAAAAATTGAAGTCGGTCCTAGGCGTGTCTCGGGAGCCTTGGGGAGGAAAGGGCGTTTGGCGTTATCGGTCTCACCTAAGTAATTGGAAGATGGATACTTATTTGGATCTCGGTGGCAAACTCCAGTTGAGATATCATCACGTAGTTCTGGCACGAGATCACGTTCCCATTTCGCCTCCAATCATATCCATTATGAGCTGGATGGGGATTGGAGAGGCAAGTTGGTCGGGAATGGGCGTTTCTGAAGCTTCTGACGCCGTAGATTGCTTGGCGGATTTGTGCTCCCACTTTTTGAACGCGTTACCTGAGATTCTAGAAGGACTATATCCGGGATTGAATTCTTTAAACAAGTAAGTGAATGACGATGTGCGACCTCATGCGCCCGTCGCCGGTGTTCAGGGAAGCACAAGTCTGGTGAAGACGATTGCGCCGGATAATTCCGATACGCAGGTGGTGTACAACTCGCTCGGGCAGCAGTCGCCACGAACCCTCCTTATCGTCTGACGACGCGGGGTGGTGGACCGTTGACGCTTGAAGCTGGTGATGTTAGGGGGAAAGGCCTCTTGGTTGTCATTCCGGCAGAAGACTTGCCTTTCTCGCCACAGCAATTGCTCGTAGAGCTTGAAGCGATTGAAGAGACTGAAGGAGTCCAAATCGCAATCCAAGCGACCCGAGGAATCAAGAGGCCTTAGCATGGTGGAATACAAACATTTCCTCATTCCTGTTCCACGATCGTTTGTCCCTAGAATTGAAACGATGAGCGCATTTGTGATCAACGCCTCGAAAGTGTGGCTTGGTGACCCGGGATGGATTGCAAAGATGAAAGACAAAAAAATGAGCCGAGAGCCGATTTCGCAGACACGATTGCCGGAAGTGTTAAACGAATTCAAGAATTGTGATATTCGTATGGCATTCCCGTTGGCGGCTCATGTCATGCGGAGAGACATTAGCCTGGAGATACATCTTGCGGGCGATTACATTTGTCATCTGTCGGAGACCATGGAATGGCCGCTTATCACGAGTTGCAAATGCGGCCATGAATTGGACTATTATCCAGATGCTGATATTTTTCTGGCGCGACGAATTCTGTCGAGCTGTCCCCGATGCGGAAATTTCTTCGATCCGTCCGAAATTCCCGCGATATACACGGA
>JACPZY010000174.1 GCA_016195215.1 Actinomycetota bacterium
CGCCTGTACGAGAACGGCATCGGCGTCGGCGCCGACCGGGAGAAAGCGATCGAGTGGTACTACCGCGCCGCCGTCGGCTTCAAGCAGGCCGGCCGCCGCGAAGACGCCGAGGCCATCATTCGCCATCTCGACGGCCTCGCGCGCCAATACCCGGCCGTGCTCGGCCTCGTCACCCGGCTGCGGCAGACGCTGGCAACCGCCGGGAAATAACCCTCCAGCACATGTCGCCCCCGCGAGCCTGCCCGTAGTAGATGTAGGGCGGGTTAGGCGTTTCTCGCCGTAACCCGCCGAACAACCACCATTTAATTCCCTCCCCCTTGATGGGGGAGGGCTAGGGTGGGGGTGAAAATCATTAGCCGCCCAGAATCCCCGCTGATTTCCGCATTCCTTCCCAGCCCCGCCCCACGGGAGTCTTATGTTAGGATTCCAGCATAAATAGAAGGGATTGGAGGAGAAGCGTTGGCCCCAACGTCAGAAAAAGAAGCCAGGGAGTCAATAGATAAGCTGCTTACTCAAGCTGGCGGGGCGGTTTACGAAACTGATCTGCTAACGTCCCTACCAAGCAACTCTTCAGTGTCGGCCAGTAAGAAAAACTAAATGGCTGAGAAAGAGGCCAAAGCCCGAATCAAGATCAACAAGCTTCTGGAAGAAGCGAGTTGGCGGTTCTTCGATGATGAGCGGGGCAGGGCGAATATTGTTCTGGAACCAAACGTCAAGATCACGGCCGCCCAAATTGACGAGTTGGGACAGAACTTCGAGAAAGCGGAGCGCGGTTTCGTCGACTTCCTGCTCTTGAACGAACAAGGCTATCCGCTGGTAGTCCTTGAAGCCAAGGCGGAAGACAAGAATCCCCTGACCGGCAAGGAGCAAGCCCGCAAGTACGCTAAATCTCAAAATTGCCGCTTTGTGATCCTCTCCAATGGCAATCTCCATTACTTCTGGGATTTGCAGCAAGGCAACCCGTACGTCATTGCTCGCTTTCCCGCACCAGACTCGATCCAGGGCTACACGCGCTTTCAGCCGAATCCACAGCGCCTGTACGATGAGTCGCTCGATGCTGACTACATCGCGCTTACTCAGCTTCCTAGCTACGCCAATGAAGCTGGCTGGAAGAATACCGCCGAACGGGATGCGTTCATCGAAAAGAACAACCTACGTTTTCTGCGTAAATATCAGCTGCAGGCAGTCCGTTCCATTCAGCAAGCCGTCAAGGAAGGCAAGAACCGTTTCCTCTTCGAAATGGCCACGGGGACTGGCAAGACCTTGACCGCCGCGGCGATTATTAAGCTCTTCCTACGCACCGGCAATGCCCGGCGTGCATTGTTCCTAGTTGACCGACTTGAACTGGAAGACCAGGCATGGAAGGCCTTTAACTTCTTGCTTAAGAACGACTACACATCAGTCATCTATAAAGAACGCCGCGATGACTGGCGCAAGGCTGAGATTGTCGTCACGACTGTGCAGTCGCTGTTGTTTAACGACAAATACAAGCGCCTGTTCTCGCCGACGGACTTCGATCTTGTGATCTCCGACGAAGCACACCGGTCCATCGGCGGTAACGCACGCGCGGTGTTCGAACATTTCGTCGGATACAAGTTGGGCCTGACTGCCACCCCCAAGGACTACCTGAAGAAATTCGACAGGGCCAAACCAAGCACCAAAGACCCGCGCGAGTTGGAGCGCCGATTGTTGCTGGACACATACCGCACCTTTGGTTGTGAATCTGGCCAATCTACATTTCGCTATTCTTTGATCGATGGCGTTAAAGACGGATATCTGATCAACCCTCTGGTGATAGACGCTCGCACAGATATCACGACCCAATTGCTGTCAGACGAAGGATACTCGGTTTTGGCCGTTTCTGAGAATGAGGAAGACGCCGAACAGTCCTTCTACCAGAAGGACTTCGAGAAGAAATTTTACTCCGACCCTACTAACCAAGTGTTCTGCGAAACTTTCCTCAAGAACGCGCTGCGTGATCCCATCAGCGGTGAGATCGGGAAGTCCATTGTATTTGCCGTGAGCCAAAATCACGCCGCGAAGCTCACACAGGTTCTCAATGAGCTGGTTGACCTCATGTTTCCTGGTAAGTATCAATCAGACTTCGCCGTGCAGGTCACTTCTTTGGTTCCCAAAGCCCAGCAATTCACCATCAATTTCGCCAACAACAATCTGATGGGCTCAGCCAATTTCATTGACAACTACCGCACTAGCAAAGCACGCGTGTGCGTTACAGTCGGCATGATGACCACCGGCTATGACTGCGAAGATATTCTCAACCTGGGACTGATGCGACCGATCTTCTCGCCTCAGGATTTCGTGCAGATCAAGGGGCGCGGCACACGCAAGCATAATTTTCTGCGCCAACTGTTCGACCCGGCTATGAAAGAACTGGTCAAAGAGCCGGAAAAGACGCGATACAAACTTTTTGACTTCTTCGCCAATTGCGAATATTTCGAAGAAAAGTTCAATTACGATGAAGTATTGAAGCTACCGCAGCAGAGCGAATTCAGCCGTGGAAACAAACAGGGTCCTTGTGCAGGCCCGATACCACCGGGCCTCCCGGGACTGTCCAGCTTCGAATATTTTGGCCTAGACACGCTGGTTCAAGCTGGCGAACAGCAAATTGGGCCAGAGGGAATGAAGATCGACCGCATGTTCTTCGAGAAATTTGAGAGCAAGGTCAAGGACGATCCGACCCTCAAAGAGCAGGTAGAGGCGGAGCAGTGGGACAAGGCGGTGGAATATGTCCACACTCGCCTATTCGACAAGCCAGAGGAATTTTTTAATCTGGAAAAACTCCGCCGCGCTGCTGGTATAGACCGACGTATCACCATCCGCGAAATCCTGGAAAAGATCTTTGGCTTCATTCCCGGCTTTAAGGCCAAGGACGAGTTACTGGAAGATGAGTTCCAGAAGTTCATCCTCGACTGCAAGCCGGACGACGCCAAGCACATCATTGCCATGAAATATTTCTTCAAGGCCTACGCCACAGACAGCCGGCTGCGCGATATCATCGAAAACAAACGGTTAACCGAACTGAATGTGAATCCCACCTTCAGCATGGCCGACTTCAAGGCTGTGCCAGCGGAATGGCGCACCCGTATCCCGGAGTACGTAAAAGATTACGTCTCCCTTAACCAATTCATGTAGGAACATAACGCAAAATGCTGGATTCCGACACCAAACGCCGCATTGACACCTGCCGCGACATCCTCGTGGGCAAAGTGCCCGACCCTAAATCCCAGGTCGAACAGATAACCATCGCGCTCATCTATAAGTTCATGGACGACATGGACGCCGAGGCCGAGGCTATGGGCGGCAAGCGCAGCTTCTTTACCGGCGACTACGAGAAATACGGCTGGTCCAGGCTTATGGCCCCCAACATGGGCGGCTTCGACGTGCTGAGCCTCTATTCCGAGGCCATCGGCAAGATGAACGAGAATCCCGGCGTGCCTGCGCTGTTCCGCGACATCTTCAAGAACGCCTATCTACCGTACCGCGACCCGGAAACCCTGCGGAGCTTTCTGAAAGAGATCAACGGCTTTACCTACGACCACTCCGAGCGCCTTGGCGATGCCTTCGAATACTTGCTCTCGGTGCTAGGCAGCCAGGGTGAGGCCGGACAGTTCCGCACCCCGCGCCATATCATCGACTTCATGGTGGAGATCATTGACCCGAAGAAAGACGAAACCATCCTCGATCCGGCCTGCGGCACGGCGGGCTTTCTCATTTCGTCTTACAAGCACATCCTCAAGCACAACACCAAGGGCTACAAGGAACGGCAAGACAGAGAGACCTACGACGAAAAGGGTGTGCCTCTCGAAGCGCTCACGCTCGACAGTCCGCTGCATTACAAAGGTGACCTGCTCACACCCGACGACAAGAAGCACCTTGCCGCCAACATTCATGGCTACGACATCTCGCCTGACATGGTGCGCCTGTCCCTGGTGAACATGTACCTACATGGTTTCACTGACCCGCACATCGATGAATACGACACTCTCACCAGCGACGAAAAGTGGAACGAGCTCGCAGATGTGATCTTAGCTAATCCGCCTTTCATGTCGCCGAAGGGCGGTATTAGACCACACAAGCGTTTTTCCGTGCAGGTTAACCGCTCCGAAGTGCTGTTCGTAGATTACATCGCCGAGCATCTAACACCCAACGGACGTGCTGCTGTGGTTGTACCGGAGGGTGTCATCTTTCAGGCTGGCTCTGCCTACAAACAACTACGCGAGATGCTGGTGAAAGACTATTTGGTAGCAGTGATTTCGTTACCTGCCGGTGTGTTTAACCCTTATAGCGGCGTGAAGACCTCAATTCTGCTGCTTGATAAACGTCTTTCTAGAAAGACAGAAGAAATTCTTTTTGTCAAAATCGATAATGACGGATTCAAGCTAGGTGCTCAACGCCGACCAATTGAGCAGAATGATCTGCCCGATACAATTATGAACATTAAGGCGTGGTTAGCGAGTATTCGTGATAATAAAAATTTCGATTTGAAAAATGTTCAGAATTTTCATTTGGAAACCAAAGCTCGAATTGGTAGAGATAAAGAATGGGGGTTAAACGCAGATAGATTTAGATCTGCTGATATGGTGTATAAGTCTGAGTATGAATTGGTATCTCTGGGAGATGTTGCTGAATTCAAGCGAGGTCCATTCGGCAGTTCTATAAAAAAATCTGTGTGTGTTCCAAAAGGGAAAGACACATTTAAGGTATATGAACAGGGAAATATCATTCAGAATGATTTTACACGGGGCGAATACTACATAACTCAAGAAAAGTTTGATCAACTATCTGGATTTGAATTGAAGCCAAATGATATAGCAATTACCTGTGCCGGCACTCTTGGTAAGATTGCCATAGTTCCAGATGGAATCGAGAGGGGAATCATTAATTCAGTATTAATGAGAATAAGAATTGATAAATCCCAAATCGATTTGAAGTATTTTTTGTACATATTTGGCAGCACATATTTACAAGATCTAATCACAAGAAACTCAACTGGAGTAGCTGTAAATAATCTTTTCGCTACAAAGGAACTAAAGAAATTCAAAATCCCTCTTCCACATTTAGAAGTGCAGCAGCAGATCGTGAAGGAGGTCGAGGGGTATCAGAAACATATAGAAAAATTGAAACAGGAAATCTCGGAACAAGAAGAGAAAATTAAAGACACCATCAATCGCATGTGGGGCAAAGCGGAGTAAGACGTCATGGATGACGCGCTGCCGATTCTGGACTACCTACCCGCGAGTTACAAAAACCGTGGCGAAGGTGATTATATTGCCTTCCTGTGGGAAACCTTCGAAAGCAACTACCTGAACGGCAAATACCAGTTCGCGGTCCTCGCTTACCACATGCTCTATATGTGTTTCGTATATTTTTCCATATGGCAGATTAAACACACACGCACAATCGACTACGAAAATGCAGCGATCTTTCTTGCCAATCAAAAGCTAAAAGAAATTGATCTGCTGACGGCAACCTCACCATTTGCATTCAGTGCGCTTCAAGAACGGACAATATTTCGTCTTCTCCGATTGGCCGGTTGTGATCAAAAGCAGGTCGTAAGTTTTGCGCAGCTTGTGGATAGACGGAACGAAATAGCCCATCCAAATGGCAACATATTCTTCAATGATCAGAAGAGCGCAGATACAAGAATTTCCGAAATACTCCTCCAGATAGATACCATTCAGACCCACATGCAGCCCGTCATCCACGACTGCCTGCGTTATTTTCTGATGGATAGTTGGAATATTTTCGAACGTGAATACCAGGATATATCCGACCAGATTCGAGAGGTATTGATTCACGCAAATTATCTTTCGAGAAAGGATATTGACGCTTGCTTTAACTACGACATCGCGCAACATGTGGAAGAACCACAATTTGAGGAAATCAGGAAGGTGTTCGAACGGTTTCAGGTGGAATATGCCGTCTAATCGCTAATATGCCCTAAGGAATAAGGCTTTAATGAATGTCTGTGAAAAGTTTAGAGAGCTATCGACAAAGGTATGGCACGATCTAGGTAAAGCCAGGTCCCTACGGCGTCAGCTCAAAGAAGAAAGCATCACTGACTACATCATGCAGGAAGTCATGAGCCTTCCAGCTTCTCAGATAATCACCAAGGAATTTACGCGTCATGAGGAACATAAAGAGGGAGCCGATTGGGAATGGCACTTTCGAGGTCGTGATGCGACATGGTTCCGAATGCGCCTTCAGGCAAAGATCATTGATCTTGATGCGGATCGTTACCCTCATTTGCACTACAAGAGAAATGGTGTCTATCAATCCGATACGTTGATCGCGCGAGCTAAAGCAGTTGGTGCGTTGCCCGCGTATTGCCTCTATACGCACTCAAATTGCCTCGATATGCGCCGAACCTGGAGATGCACTGATTACCGAAGTGATGTCAAAAAATATGGTTGTTCTCTCGTATTGGCACATGAAGTTCTAAGTTTACGCGCAAATAATACGGATACACTTTCAGGCATGCTCCAATTAATGCGGCCGTGGCACTGTTCTGTCTGTTGCCGAGTCGATGAAAATGCCCCGTTGTCTCATCGTGTAAGGCGTTATTGGGAGTTGGCGACGACTGCGAAACGAGTATCAAGGCCAGGGGCAGAGGAAATAATTGAATACATTCCTTCTTTGGATATGGAAGCGTATATCCCACAACTTAGCAAGAACGCGCCTGACTATGTGATTGCTATGCTGGAAGGCTCTGGCATACCAAAAACACCCGACGATCAGGAACTTCGGTATGTATCGGTTTTTACCGAGGATTAAGGTTCACCGGGATTACTTCTGGCGAATATGACAAACGGGAACCAATGAGATAAGACACCATTGAATCAGCTCGTAGCTTAAAACATAAGGGGTAACTATGACCAAGAAAAATGATCGTCTCCTTCTAGGATTCCTGGAGCGTATCTCATGGCGTGTGCTGGACGCATATCCGGAGATTGTTTCTGAGTTGATTCGCCGTCGTGCAGGTGTCTACGCGCTCTACAAACAAGACCGGCTGTATTATGTGGGTCTCGCTTCTAATCTAATGGGGCGGATCAAGCATCACTTACGTGATCGGCACGCGGGTCTTTGGGACAGGTTTAGCGTATACATCACTCAGCGCGATGAGCATGTGAAACAATTAGAATCCTTACTTCTCCGTATTGCTAAGCCGAGCGGGAACCGCGTAAAGGGTGGGTTCGGTGGGCCTGCCAATCTTTACCGTCGGCTGCGTCGCGCAATGAGCGCCACAGATGCAGATAGGCGGGCCACGATATTGGGTGGTCACGCTGCACGACAACGTCGTCGGACTAAAACAGCAGATGCGACCGGTACGCTTGTATTAGTTGGACTCGTCGAGCGGCGCCTGCCACTAAAAGGGCACTACAAGGGCAAGACTTACCGCGCATCGCTTCGTAAGGACGGCTACATCAGTTTCAAAGGACGTTTGTATGATTCTCCTTCAGCCGCTGCTAAACGTGTCATCAAGCGCGCGGCGAATGGCTGGGCATTTTGGCACTATAAAGAAGGCGCAAAGAATTGGCCGCCGCTTTCGGATTTACGTCGTTAGAGCATACTCATGGTGGATCATCCAGATTTTCTCCGCTCCCCTGATAATGTTTGCAAACAAGATTCACGTGGCTGGATAGCGATTGAAGATCAGCACAGTAGAGTAGAGAAGCTTCAGCTTCATAGCGGGGTGCCGGAAGATGTTAGGGTTCAGTTCGAAACAACAAAAAATATCTATCTCTATGCTTGGTTTGTTTATCGCTTCTATCCTGTGGCGCAACACCACGCATACACATGCCTTGAGTTTGCGTTACGAGAACGTTTTGAGTCGGAATTAATCGCGGATGGAAAAAAGAAACGCAAGTTTGGGCCAGGTTTAAAAGCTCTCTTATCCTATGCTGTAAAGAAAGGATATCTGAAAAATGAGCATTTCGAGGTCTGGCGTAACCAAACACGAGTCCGAGCATGGCAGCGATCTCTATATGAACAGATGGACGAGATGGAGCGACTAGGTTTAGAAAAAATGGAGTTTGACGAAACCAGAATAGAGATCAAAGACGTGGATCGCGATCACGAATACTTGGCGATACTTTTAAAAACGATACCTTGGCTACGTAATCATTATGCTCACGGTAGCAAGACCCTACATAATCAAGTACTGATAACTCTTCAGATCGTTTCTGAAATTATCAATCAGATCTATCCTGAAAGTAGTGATTCACAAAAAGTGTCGAAATAATTAAAAAAGCATTCCAGAATCGACGGGCTCAGGAGCGATTAAGCCGCTCCGAATCACCAGCAGTGTTGAGAAAGCCAGGAAGGGTGGTGACCAAAACCGAAGACAGCACACTCCGCCTCGACA
>JACPZY010000175.1 GCA_016195215.1 Actinomycetota bacterium
GGCTCCACTTATCTCTCACGTATACGAGCTCGGTCTCATGGACGCCGTTGCAATGGGCCAACTCGACTGTTTCGCAGCTGGCGTTCAATTTGCCCGCACCGAAGGCATCGTTCCCGCCCCAGAACCAACACACGCCCTTGCTGAAATTATTCGCCAAGCCAAAGAATGCATAGAAACCGGTGAAGAAAAGGTCCTTCTCACTGCTCTCTGTGGCCACGGCCATTTCGACCTTGCGGCCTACGACGCATTCCTCGGCGGCACCATGATCGATCACGAACTCACAGATGCATCCATCCAAGCTGCGTTGGAGACTGTGCCTAGGATTTAAGTTTTTCTACATTTTTTGCGAGAAGAGTTTTGAAATACTTTGTATGCAAAATGGGAAGTATGTCCACGCAATTGTGACTTTCTGTGGCAGAGTTGAGTTATTCACATTGCCAACCTGTAGTGTCCGACAAGCGTAGTATTTTGCTATTGAATTCGTCAGCGGGAGGTAGGTGCAGTTTACGTGGCCACAAGAACGGGGATCCAATGGACTGAGGTTACTTGGAATCCGACGACGGGTTGCGACAAGATTTCCTCTGGGTGTGATCATTGCTACGCATTGTCATTAGCAAAGCGCTTGAAGGCGATGGGGGCTCCGAAATATCAAACGGACGGAAATGCTGTGACCTCCGGACCTGGTTTTGGGGTAGCGATTCATCCTGAGACATTAAATGAGCCTCTTCGTTGGCGTTCACCGCGAACAGTATTTGTGAATTCCATGAGTGATCTATTCCACGCAAAGATTCCTTTGAGTTTTGTGAAAGATGTTTTCGCTGTGATCAAGGGGACGCCTCAACACACCTATCAAGTCCTCACAAAACGATCTGCACGGTTGCGGAAGATCGCGCCGCAACTTGATTGGCCCGCCAATTTGTGGATGGGAGTTTCAGTAGAGAGTAGTTCCGTATTCAGTCGAATTGACGACCTGCGAGCCGTTCCGGCAGAGGTGCGCTTCCTATCTTGCGAACCGCTTCTTGGTTCTCTTAAGGGAATTCGTTTAGATGATATTGGTTGGGTGATTGCTGGAGGAGAATCGGGTGCAAACTATCGTCCGACTCAAATTGAATGGGTTAGAGATGTTCGTGATGCGTGCGCTGAAGCCGAAGTGCCTTTTTTCTTCAAGCAATGGGGGGGTCGAACTGCCAAGGCAATGGGCAGAAATCTTGATGGGAAAATATGGGACGAAATGCCACAAGTCAATGTCGGGTAACCATTCCTACCACCAAACTTTTTGAGAAGGATCCCAGCATTCGTTTGGTTCCCAGTTGGGGAATTTAGTAACTGCTAACTGATCTGGTGTGACTTCGAAGAGTGTGTTTTGAGAGTTTCTTTCAGTTCGCGAATTGATCGTGCGAACCATGGCTTCCCTTTTCATCATTGGCTCTCTATCTGCAGCACTTCTGTACAGCTCTGTCATGATTTTTTGACCCACTGGATGATCAGTAGCAAACACCATGTCGTAGAGCGCGATGTTATTTGTCATCCTCATCGGAATGCGAGCGGTTATCGCATACCCTAGGGTGTTCTGCAAATTCCAGCGAAATAGATTCACCATCTCTACGCGAAAGTCTTCAGGGCTGATGGCATTGCGTTGACGAGCAGCTAAAACAAGTCGCCAAGAATTGTCGCCATATAACAAATCAACTTGATTGGCGAAGCTCTCGGCGTTTGTTCCGCTGACACCTTTGATAATCATCGCGGGTGACATCAGAACCCACAATTCCGTTTTAATATTCTTTTTGTTGGTTCGGAAGTGAGCCACTTTCGTCAAAGTCTCCCAGGTAACTTCAGCGGCCTGCTGATCCACAAACGCGAAGGTTGGCGCCCAAGAAATATGCGCCAGTGAACTCAAAATTTGGTCGATTTTGGTATTGCAATCACCCTCAACTACCCTCCATCTTTGATCGTTTTGGAATCGTGACGCTAAGTCTGATCTGAGGTCGCTTGACTTCTTAGGGTTGCGCTCACAGAAAACAAGTTTTGTGAACCCAGGATTAGTTTGCATTGCCAATCTTGGGGACCCATCAAAATGCTCATCCATTCCCTTGCCCATGTTTTCTGGTTCACCCGCCATCAAATCGAGGTAAATTATCTCAGAGGAGCTACGCGAGGCCTGGCAGAAGGCCGGCAAATAGTCTTTGAGAATATTGAGTTTGTTTCTTGTCCAGTAATCCCACTCTCGCGCCATCATTCTCCACTATCCCGAACTTCCAAGTTCGTAGCGAGTACGAACGACAATCAGTACGCGGGGCAAAATCAATTTGATCTGTCCATACCTTTCTGACAGTTTTGTATTTTCATGCCACGGCGATGGATGAGATTATAGGCTCTCACATTCCATGGGTGTTCGGTAGTCCACCGCTGAGCGTCGCCTATGTAAGTTGTGGATCATTTCGATGTAACTAAGAGATTTTACTGTTTTGACTGTTGCTTATCGATTAGCAGACCAACTCGGGGCGATTACTAAACACGAGGGGTTTAAATGGATCAAGCGGAAGCATTACTATTTAGAAGCACTCAACTTATAAAGGAGTCACTCATGGCAGAAGACCAAAAAGGCAACATTTTTGTTTATAAGGTTGGACCTCGTGGAGCTGCGGTACGCGAGTCAGATCATCAAGTAATGCAGACGACCGTGCCGAACGCTACGCGCATGCGACCATTACGGCCATTACGGCTTGCAACACATGAGGCACCTGAGACGGAAAGTTCTTGAGGATTCGACATAGACACGCACCAATAGAAAACTCACCCGTACATCTTGCGACGAAGAGGGGGGAGCCACATTGATTCTTACTGTACGCGAAATCGAGTAACGGTCAATACCACTCGTGGATATCGGATTTTGTGCCATAGCTCCAAAAATAGGGCAAGCGCAGCGGCCGTGATCTCTGATTGTCGGCATCCTCACAGATGAAAGTTGGCCTGGCTAAATGGATTTCAGCCTGTGTTGCGAAGTCCCGCTGCAATGCCATTTATGGTCAGCAATAGTGCTCGACGGAGTAATGGATCGGTGGTCTCTTCAGAATTGCGCACACGTTCCAGGAGATTAACCTGAAGGAGATGTAGTGGCGCGAGATAGGCATCGCGCACTCCAAGAGTTCTTGCGAGAAGTGGTTGATTGCTAAGTAGGTCAGTCTGACCAGTCAGTTTGAGAATTTCAGAGGTAGTCAATTCAAATTCGTCAGTGATCGTCTTTAAGAAATGATGAAGCGATTCGGGGACCAGGCGCGAGACGTACCGTTGAGCGGTCTCCAAGTCTGTCTTTGTTAGTGTCATCTCAACGTTGCTAATGAAGGTGCTGAAGAAGTGCCACTCTTTAAGCATTTGGGTAAGCACTTCGCTCTTGCCAGATTCGCGGGCTGCTTTTAGTCCACTACCGACACCGAACCAGCCGGGGACGATTTGTCGTGATTGCGTCCAGCCGAATACCCATGGAATAGCTCGCAATCCTTCCAGACCGATGCTGGCATCCGGTCTGCGAGATGGACGCGAACCAAGGAAGAGATCACCGAGTTGTTCGACGGGAGTTGAGGCGTAGAAATATGCGGGGAGATCTGGGTGATCGACGAGTTTTCGGTATTGGGCGAAGGAACTGGCGCTTATGAGTTCCATGCAGTCGTTCCACTTTGCTAAGTCTTCTGAACTTTGGCGAGGGCCGCGGTTGAGAACATTTGCTTCAAGTGCGGCGGCGAGTGAGAGTTCGATGTTCTCTCGGGCGAGAGCAGGGAGTGCGTACTTATCGCTGATGACTTCACCTTGTTCGGTCATTTTTATTTGACCGTCGATGGATCCCCAAGGAAGAGCGATGAGTGCGTCGTAGGTTGGGCCACCGCCACGGCCGACGGAACCACCACGACCGTGGAAGAGACATAACTTCACGCCGTATTTCATTGCGACATCGCGGAGCCTGCGCTGTGCGCGGTGGATTTCCCATTGGCTTGTGGCGATGCCAGCATCTTTGTTGGAGTCGGAGTAGCCAAGCATCACTTCTTGAATGTCGCCACGGAGTGCGACGAGTTTTCTGTAAGAAGGTTGGCTTAGAAGTGATTCGAGAATGACATCGGCGGCGCGGAGTTCGGTGACAGTTTCAAGGAGTGGAGCGAAGCCGATGAGGGCTTTGCCTGTTGGAAGATCAACTAAACCAGCCTCTTTCGCGAGTATGACGGGGGCGAGAAGATCATCGCCGTTCTTAGTCATGGAGACGATGTAGGTCTCGATGGATTCGGGGCCGAACCGTTCGATGAGTTCGCCAATGGCAATAAAGGTATCGAAGGTTTTCTTGCCGAGTTTGTCGAGGACGCCAGTATTGAAGTGATTTGGTTCCTCTAGTTCTTTTGCGAGGATTTCAAATCTTTGATCGGGTTGAAGTGCGCTGTAATCGGCAACATCGAGGAGTTGGGTGAGAGCTTGGTGGTGGGCTTGGGCGTGCTCGCGAATATCCATGGTGGCGTGGGTGAGACCGAAGGTGGCTACAGCGCGGATGGTCCGCTCAAGTAATCCGGTGGCGATGAGTTCTCCCTTGTGGGAGAAGAGAGAGTCGCGCATGAGTGTGAGATCGGCGAGAAGTTCGCCGGTGTCTTTGTAATCGCGATGAGGAATGTGCTCGGCACCTGCGGCATGGCGTGCACGTGTGAGATTGAGTCGGTGAACAATTGCGGTGGCCTTGAGTCGGTAAGGCTCTTCGGCGTTGATACGTAGGTATCGTGCTTCGATTTCTGGAATCTTTTCAATATCTTCGATTACGGACTCTTCTAATTCTTTGGATGCTCCGGCGATGCGGGTTGAAACAGAGAGGACTTGGCGGATTTCATTCATGGCAACAAGGGTGACGCGGATCGCGTGACCGACTTGCAGGACCATTGTTTCGCGGGTGACATCAGGTGTGACGTTGGGGTTGCCGTCGCGGTCGCCACCGATCCACGTTCCGAATGAGAGTGGGCGGGCGGTTGGTGAGACTTCAACATCAAGACGCTTTAATTCGCGAGCAAATTCATCAAGTACTTCAGGGACAGTGAGAAGGAAGAGATCATCGAGGTAGAACATTGCGTTCATCGCTTCATCAAGTGGTCTGGGTTGTTCGAGGCGGAGTTCATCGGTCTGCCAGAGGAGGTCGACGATTTCACCGAGGCGGCGGTTCTGAATTGGTGAGGCATCTTCATCGAGGAGGTCGGCGACCTGTCCGAGTTTGCTCAAGATGGAACGACGGGCGGCCTCGGTGGGATGGGCAGTGAAGACGGGGCGGACCATGAAATCTTCAAGCCAGTGTGCAATATCTGCCTTCGAAATCTCGTGGTCGGCTATGGGGTTCTCTTGGGCATCCAGGACTTTGTCGACGGCGCGGGAGAGCCAGGATCCGCCCACTTTTCGATCTTGCGCCAGAATGCGTGAGCGGTGAACTTGCTCGGCGATGTTTGCAAGGTGGAAGTAGGTACTAAAAGCGCGGACAAGTTGTACGGATTCATCGACCGTCACATCGGCGAGGAGTTCTGCGCCGCCGCCTTCGCGGACTGCTTTACGTACAGCCTCAACGAGATCTAAGAGTTGCTCGCCCTCTTGTCTGACGAGGGTCTGTCCGAGAAGGTCGCCGAGTTTGCGCACATCGGCGCGGAGGTCCGCGTCATCGTTGGTGGCATCTGCTGCAGACATGGCGTAATCCTCTCAGGTCTTTGCCATTAGAATTGCGTCTGCCCCCTCCCGGGTTTTGGGAGTTGGGGCTTGTTGGCATTTATCTGGCAGATGAGAGGAAGTGAGTATGCGCGGATTGCTTCCTCTCATCTCTCAGGCCACCGAAATTGCCGAATCTGTCAGCGTCTCTGGCACATTGGTGGCACCGGCGGCCATTTATCCATTCCTCATTGCACTGCGTGCTCAAGAGCGACCTCTAATTGTGGTCACATCATCAAGTCGAGCTGCGGAAGACCTGGCCTCAGAACTTCGGACATTGCATGAGAATGTCTTTGAATTTCCAGCGTGGGAGACATTGCCTCACGAAAGGCTCAGCCCGCGAAGTGACACGGTGGCCAAGCGAATTCATGTCCTCTATCAATTGGAGAAGCAGCGCCGAGAGGGTCTGGCTACACATCCGGTCATCATCACTCCATCTCGCGGATTGATTCATCGCTTTATAGCCGACCTTGCAACCTCGCCTCTTATGGAGTTGGAACTCGGCCAAGAGATCGGCCTTGAGAAACTCGTTGCACACCTCTCCGCGCTGGCATATACGCGTACTGATCTGGTCGAGCGACGTGGGGAGTTTGCTGTCCGCGGAGGAATCGTCGACATCTTTCTCCCGCTCTCGGATCACCCGGTACGAGTGGATTTCGTCGGCGATGAGATTGAAGAGTTAAGTTATTTCGAAGTTGCCGACCAGCGCACCATTAAGCCGGTTCCGGGCGCACTCGCCATTTATCCATGCCGAGAACTACTTTTGAGCGATGAAGTGAGGGCACGGGCAAAGAGAATTCCTGCCAGATATCCAGCTGCCAAGGAGATTTGTGAGCGGCTGGCAGAGGGAATTATCAGTGAAGGAATGGAATCACTTATTCCACTTCTGGTGGATGAGCAGGAGAGCATCCTCCGTCGAGCACTGCCCAATACCGAAGTGATCTTTATCGAACAGGAGAGAATTCGCTCTCGGACTGCAGATCTCATTGCCACCAACCAAGAGTTTCTTGCGGCCTCTTGGTCCAATGCCGCATTCGGCGGAGATGCTCCGCTCTTTGACGGTCAAGATACTTATATGACGTGGAATGAATTAACCGACGAGCTCGCTGAATTGAATATCCCATCACGCAATTACAACTCATTCGGTAGCGATATGGATGAGGAGACGCTCTTTCTTGATGTCAGTCCGATAGAACCATTGCGGGGAAATACCGATAAAGCAGTTGCCATTATTACCGAATCCCTCTTGTACAATCACGCCGTTGTTTTCTCCGCACTTGGCTCTGGAATGGCAGAGCGCTTTGCAGATATTTTCCGCAATGCGGATCTGCCAGTGCGGATGGTTGGCGATGTTATGAGCCAACCATTGCGCGGAACCGTTTATGTGACGACGTCGAAGTTGAGTCACGGATTCTTATCACATGCGGCATCGCTCCTCTTTATGACCGAGCGAGATTTATCGGGGCATAAGGGGAGCGGTAAGGATGGAGATGCTCTTCCTTCTCGACGGAAGGCGACGATCGACCCACTTGAGTTGGGCACGGGGGATTACGTTGTCCACGAGCAGCACGGTATTGGCCGGTATGTAGAACTCGTCCACCGAACTGTCGGGACAATTACACGTGAATACCTGGTTATTGAGTATGCGTCGGCAAAGCGCGGTCAACCAGGAGACCGGATATTTGTGCCAACGGATTCGTTGGAGCAGGTCAGCAAGTATGTCGGTGGTGAAGCACCGACAGTGCATCGAATCGGAAGCGGTGACTGGCAGAAGGCGAAGGGACGTGCACGAAAAGCTGTCCGGCAGATTGCAGGAGAACTCATCCGTCTCTATGCAGCACGTACGAGCTCTCCGAGCTTTGCATTCTCGCTCGATACTCCGTGGCAGCGCGAGTTAGAGGATGCCTTCTCTTATGTGGAGACACCAGATCAACTCTCCTCTATCGAAGAGGTGAAGCGGGATATGGAGCGCCCCTACCCGATGGATCGGATTATCTGCGGCGATGTCGGGTATGGAAAAACCGAAATAGCCATACGGGCCGCCTTTAAAGCGGTCCAGGACGGGAAACAGGTCGCGGTTCTTGTGCCGACGACATTGCTCGTGCAGCAGCACACCAACACTTTTACCGAGAGGTACTCAGGATTTCCCATCAAGGTCGCCGGGCTCTCACGGTTTAACACCGTCAAAGAGAGTAAGGAAGTATTGAAAGATCTCTCTGGTGGCTCGGTTGATGTAATTATCGGGACGCACCGGTTGCTATCGGCAGATGTTCAATTCAAAGATCTTGGTCTTGTCATTGTTGATGAAGAACAGCGCTTTGGTGTGGAGCAGAAAGAGTCGTTGAAGAAGATGCGCACGACCGTCGATGTACTGGCGATGTCTGCGACGCCGATTCCGCGGACACTTGAAATGGCAGTGACCGGAATTCGTGAGATGTCGACGATTACCACACCACCAGAGGAACGTCATCCCATTCTGACTTACGTAGGTCCGAGTGAGGAGCTACAGATTGCCGCGGCGATCCGTCGAGAGTTACTGCGGGACGGACAAGTTTTCTATATCCACAACCGAGTCGAGTCGATCGATCGCGCAGCATCGCATCTTCAGGAACTTATTCCAGAGGCACGTATCCGTGTGGCACATGGACAGATGAGTGAGCACATGTTGGAGGATGTGATTCTCGATTTTTGGGAGCGCGAATTTGACGTTCTGGTCTGCACAACAATCGTCGAGAGCGGCCTTGATATTGCCAATGCAAATACTCTGATCGTCGAACGCGCAGATCGCTTCGGTCTCTCCCAACTCCACCAGTTGAGAGGTCGTGTGGGCCGTGGTCGCGAGCGCGCATATGCGTACTTCCTCTATCCAACCGATCAACCTCTCACCGAAGTCGCACTCGACCGCCTTAAGACGATCGCGGCAAATACCGACCTCGGCTCGGGTATGAGAGTGGCGCTGAAGGATCTGGAAATCCGCGGCGCGGGAAATTTATTGGGCGGCGAACAGTCGGGGCACATTGCCGATGTCGGCTTTGACCTCTACATGCGGATGGTGGGCGAGGCGGTTCAGGACTACAAATCCGGGATCATGGAAGTTGAAGATAAGAACCTTGAGTGCAAGGTCGAGCTCCCCATCAATGCTCATTTCTCCGATCAGTATGTTCCAGGCGAACGCCTCCGTCTTGATCTCTACCGCCGTCTAGCCGATGTGGCATCACGGAATGAGGTCGATGAGATCCGTGCCGAATTAATCGACCGTTTTGGTCCACTGCCCCATGAGGCCGATTCCTTGCTGGGAGTTGCTCAATTGAGAGCCCTGGCCAAGGGGGCCAAACTCACAGAGGTGGTCCTGCAGGGGAAGTATTTACGGATAGGACCGGTGAAATTGCCTGAATCGATGCAGTTACGTATGACACGTCTCTACCCCGGATCGCTCAATAAACCGGCCACAAATACGGTGCTGGTTGCACTTCCGAGTGCCCAGAGTTGGGGTCCGTCATCAGGTGGCGCTGAGATGGTGGATACTTCTCTACTGACCTGGGCAACCGAGGCCATCGAGACTTTAGTAAATCCAACGACGCCAATGAAAGCGAGCAAGACGTGAAAAAACTCATCGCCGTGATTACGGTAGCCGCCGCCGCATTAGTACTGGGTGGGTGCTCGCAAGTCGGTGCTGCCGCAACCGTGGGAAGCGTCAAGATCACTGAGGCTACGGTACAGAAGAGTATTGAAACCGCCCTTGCTGAGCGCAAAAAAGTCGACACCACAGGTATGCAACTGGAGACTGGAGCTGCCTTTAACCGGAACCAACTCCGCTTCCACCTCATTGCCACTCTCTTGGGTGCAGTTGTTGGAGACTTAAAAATTACTGTCACAAAAGCTGAGATCGATACTCGTCGTGCAGAGATCCTGACCCAACTTGGCGGCGGAGCAAATCTTCCAAAGGCTCTCGTTGGTGCAGGAATTGCCTCTCCAGATTTCGATAAATACCTAGAACTGATTCTCTTCTCTGAGAAGCTGGCCAAGGCAGAGGTTGCGGCCGGCGTTGCAGAGGCTGATACCGGAACTGCGATTCAGAAATTGGTCGTTGATAAGGCGAAGAAGATCAAGGTAACTGTCAATCCCAAATACGGTAAATGGGATCCAGCGACCGGTGATGTACTCCCACTGGATGCTGCAAGTCCCGCCGCTAGCCCAGCAGCCACTAGTACTCCATGACCTCTTCTCACTTGCAACAACTTGTTGCGGTGATGGATCGGCTCCGCTCACCTGGTGGATGTCCTTGGGATGCGCAGCAGACTCATGAGTCGTTGGTCAAATTCTTATTGGAAGAGTCGTACGAATTTATCGAAGCGGTCGAAACCAACGACCGCGAGGCTATGCGTGAAGAACTTGGTGATGTACTTCTTCAAGTTTATTTTCACGCGCGTATGGCGCAAGAGCATCCGACAGAGCCATTTTCAATTGAGGATGTCGCGCAGAATGTGGCAGAGAAATTGATCCGTCGTCATCCGCACGTCTTTGGAGATGTAGAAGATTTATCAAGTGATGAAGTCCTTGAAAATTGGGAAGCGTTAAAAGCATTAGAAAAAGGTCGCACATCCGCGGTTGATGGCATCCCTCTTGCTCAGCCAGCACTGACGCTGGTAACGAAGTTGCTCTATCGTGCAGAGAAGAATCGTTTGAAACTTGATCTTCCAGAGCAGATTGCAGAACCAGCGGAGGCAACCGAAGCCGCTGTCGGTGAAGTCCTTCTTGCAACAATCGCATGGGCCAGCGCTAATGGTGTCGATCCGGAAGGCGCTCTGAGGCAGGTCGCTCGCGGATTAATAGTTCAAATAGGGGATTTAGAAAGCACGGTAGGATAACTCTGCAATCAACGTTGATTCTGCGCTCAATTCATTACTTATTGACCTGAAATCGATAAAAGAGGAGATGCATAGTGGCCATCATTGAAGTTCTCGGAGCTCGTGAGATTCTCGATTCGCGCGGAAACCCAACCATTGAAGTTGAGATCGCGCTAGAGGATGGGACGCAGGCCCGCGCCGCTGTTCCGAGCGGGGCCTCAACCGGCGCATTTGAAGCAGCCGAACTCCGCGACGGCGGGAAGCGATATTCGGGCAAGGGCGTCGAGAAGGCGGTTGCTTACGTGCTCGATGAAATCGCCCCAGCGATCATCGGTTTTGACGCGCAAGATCAACGCCTCATCGATGACGAGATGATCGCTCTGGATGGAACCCCAAACAAGTCACGCCTTGGCGCCAATGCGATCTTGGGAGTCTCACTTGCCGTTGCAAAGGCCGCAGCCGATAGCGCCGACCTTTCACTCTTCCGTTACTTGGGCGGACCAAATGCACACCTGCTTCCGGTTCCGATGATGAACATTCTCAATGGGGGGGCACACGCAGATACCAACGTAGATATTCAAGAATTTATGATTGCCCCAATTGGTGCACCGACATTCCGCGAGTCACTTCGCTGGGGTTCAGAGATTTACCATGCACTTAAATCCGTCCTGAAAGAGCGCGGCCTTGCAACGAGTGTTGGGGACGAGGGAGGATTCGCGCCAAACCTAGAGAGCAACCGCGCAGCACTGGATCTCATTGTTGAGGCTATTCTTCTTGCCGGACTCCGACCTGGCACCGATGTCGCACTTGCCATGGATGTCGCTGCAACTGAGTTCTTTACGGATGGTTCCTATTCATTTGAAGGCGCTAAGAAGTCTTCTTCTAATCTGATCGCCTACTACTCCGAACTCGTTAGTGCCTATCCACTCGTATCCATCGAAGATCCGCTTGATGAAGAGGACTGGAGTGGATGGGCTCAGATGACATCTGAGTTGGGTTCGAAGGTGCAGATAGTCGGTGACGACTTATTCGTCACAAACCCCGTTCGCTTGGCAAGGGGGATTGCAACACATACTGCAAATGCCCTTCTTGTGAAGGTCAATCAGATTGGAACATTGACCGAGACACTTGATGCAGTCGAGATGGCCCACCGTGCCAATTACCGGACGATGCTCTCTCACCGTTCAGGCGAGACGGAGGACACCACCATCGCAGATCTCGTGGTTGCAACTAACTCTGGCCAGATCAAGACTGGTGCTCCGGCACGTACGGAGCGCGTTGCTAAGTACAACCAACTCCTTCGCATTGAAGAAGAGCTGGGTTCAAGCGCACATTATGCAGGTCTCACGGCTTTCCCACGCTTTAAGGCATAGATTCAAGGCATGGCACGCGACTCAGAAACTCGGAATCCGAAAAGGCGAGCCTCTGGGCGGGGAATGACTCTGGCAATCGTACTTTTCATTCTTGCTTGGACTGTGGCCCCTCCAGCTCAGAGGTACTTCGCTCAACGGGCCCAGATCAACTCGGTGAGTGCTCAAGTGGCCTCCAACAACCAGGCTCTGGCCGATGCTGCCCGCGAGTTGGAGAAGTGGAAAGACCCGGAATTTATCAAGACCCAGGCTCGCGAACGGCTTCACTTCATTCTTCCGGGTGAGCGTGAGTACATCGTCACTGATCCGACCGAACCCACGTCCACGGCACCGAGTACCGCTGTTGCAAAAGATATTCCGAAAGGCCTTCCTTGGTATAACAGACTCATTGCATCGATCACCGAGACGGGCGTTAAGTGAGAGAAGCAACCGCTGACGATGTGAAATGCATTGGGATTCAATTGCGGCGGAAGCCTCGCGACGTTCATGCAATTGCATACCGATGCCCATGCGGAAATCCAGCAGTCGTCGAGACACCTCCGCGCCTGAGCGACGGGACGCCTTTCCCAACCTTTTTCTATGCAACGTGCCCGCGGCTCACTGCTGCGATTTCGACATTGGAATCATCTGGTCTTATGACGGATATGAACCGACGGTTGGCGATTGATCCCGAACTCGCTGGTGGGTATGCGATGGCGCATGATGATTATTTAGCAGCCCGTGCCGCACTCGGAGTTGTTGTTGAAGAGATCGAGGATATCTCGGCAGGAGGAATGCCTGATCGGGTGAAGTGCCTTCATTCACTCGTCGCACATTCACTGGCCGTAGGCCCTGGCGTTAACCCATTGGGCGATGAAGCACTGGCAAAATTGCCGAAGTGGTGGCTTGATGACCCTTGTACATTGGAGCGCGAATGAGAGTTGGAGCATTTGATTGCGGAACAAACTCAATCCGATTGTTGATTGCCGACATTGAGGGAAATAATTTCCGGGAGATCTACCGGGGGATGGAGATCGTCAGATTGGGAGAGGGCGTGGATAAGACAGGCCAATTCCAGCCCGATGCGATTGAGCGGACACTCAATGCGATTGACCTGTTCACCGTAGAACTGCGAAGACGTGGTGTGGAGAAACTTCGTTTCGTCGCAACGAGTGCAACTCGCGATGCAACCAATCGGGATTTATTTCTCAATGGCGTGCACGATCGCCTAGGCATCTATCCAGAAGTGATAACCGGAGATGAGGAAGCAGCACTCTCCTTCCAAGGCGCTTCACGAGAACTCCCGGCCGCCGAAGGGCCATTTTTGGTCGTTGATATTGGCGGCGGGTCAACAGAATTTGTCTTTGGTCGCTCCGATGTCGAAGCAGCTAAGAGCGTCAATATTGGGTGCGTAAGGATGTCTGAGCGCCACTTCCACACTGATCCACCTGCCGTCGATGAGATCGCACGGGCAACCGCCGATATCAATTTCGCCATAGAGGAAGCCGGACGCACTGTTCCAATCAAAGAGGCTAAGACTCTAATTGCAGTTGCCGGAACCGCCACGACAGTCGCCGCGGCCGCTCTCGAACTGAGTGAGTACGACCCAATTGCCATTCACCTGTCGAGAATTCCGGCAGCAAAAGTGCATGAGATTTCAAAGACGTTCTTAAAGATGAAACATGCCGAAAGAGCGGCTCTGCCTTACATGCACGAAGGTCGGGTCGATGTGATTACTGCTGGCGCACTTGTCCTCTCGGAGATTCTCACCGCCACTGGCGCGAAGGAATTCGTCGCATCCGAGAGCGATATTCTCGACGGGATGGCCTGGTCACTTGCCAAGAGTTAAACGGACTGATGTTGTAAAGATCAGTGCACTTTCACAATCGTTAAAGGTGCTCAATGAAAATATTGTTGGATGCAATGCCTGTCCACGGCTGGTTCAGTGGCGTGAAGAAGTAGCAGCAACGAAACGGAAGGCATATTTTCACGAGGATTATTGGGGAAGACCCGTCACCGGATTTGGATCCGAAGAACCTCGTCTTATCATCGTTGGTCTTGCACCAGGGGCACATGGTGCAAACCGGACAGGAAGAATTTTTACGGGAGATTCATCAGGGGATTGGCTCTATGAGTCCTTGCATCGCATTGGGATCGCAAAGATTCCAACGAGTATCTCCAGAGATGATGGACAGGAACTGGCGCATACGAGAGTGACATGTGCAGTGCGATGCGCGCCTCCCGGAAATGCTCCTGAAATTTCCGAGCGCGATACCTGCGCTCCCTGGTTGCGACGCGAACTTGAATTGGCGATGCCGACGGCTCGCGCTTTCGTGGCTCTGGGTGCATTCGCACTGACGGCCTTGAGTAAAGCGCTAGTCGAGTTGGGCCATCCTGTGCCGAAATTGAAGTTTGGTCATGGTGCAGAAGTGAAATATTGCCATGGGGGCGTGGATTACCTCATGATTGCCAGTTATCACCCGAGCCAGCAGAACACCTTCACTGGCAAACTGACGCGCAAAGAGCTGGATTTAGTGCTCAAGAAAGCGGGTAGATTTGCCCACGTTATTCCATAACTTTTCCACTTAACGACATGGCCCTCGTAGCCCAATGGCAGAGGCAGAGGACTTAAAATCCTCCAAGTGTGGGTTCGACCCCCACCGAGGGCACGGTAGTCGTTAACCACTCCTGCCAAATCTTCACTGCCCTCTGCTGGTCAATTCCTATAAGTTGTTCTGGTTTCATCCCAACTTTATTAATCAAATTTCGGGCGAGTTTTGCATCAATGGCATTTGCTAGTTCATTATGGGTAAGCGATGCGCGAGTGGGTTTAATGCCTTTGTCAACGGCCTTCCAGAATTGATTCTTGTCAATACAGAGTTGGTCCTTCAAAATCTGGGCGAATAACTCTGGATCTTGGATCTGTCCCCTTCCGTGAGAAATTCGAGTAAATAATCTCTCACCCATCGGAGTTGTATAGGTGTAGCGATGGTGATCGCCTTTTTTCTTCTTGGATTTCTCGTCTTTATCCTCCCAGCCCTCTACCTCAACAAATCGCCTGAGCTCCTTGTATGTTGGCAGGCGCATTAATCATCGCCAAAGAGGAATGTACGCAATTCGTCGTCGGTGCTGAGTAATACAAGGTTTGCAATACCCCATTTCTCCTTATGATTTGGGTAGTTCTTAAGTTCTTCCACCCACGTTTGGGCATAATCTCGCAGGGCTTCAATGAGTTCAGTTCCGGCCTCATTAAAGGATGACCCTTGGGAACTGATAGGCAGACCCACAATCCACATACTTACTGTGCCGCTCTTGGAAAATCGAA
>JACPZY010000160.1 GCA_016195215.1 Actinomycetota bacterium
ACCTGCCTACTGATTCCGAAGTACCGGCAGGTCGCGGCAACGCTTCCGGTCACCGCTGTTGCGTGATCAAGCACTGCCAACCGATGGCGCGCCCTGCGCTCTAATTCTCTTTCGTTCATCATCTGAGGTCCCTTTCTTTAAGGGCTCAGAATGTCATCAACCTTTGTCAGTTTTACACCGTCTTCAACTCCGAAGTCTTAACTTCTCTTGACCGATCTATTGGCACTGATCAAAAAGTTAAGCAAGTTAAGCAGGGGCCTCGAGGTGACTCGAGGCCCCTCATCTTTTCAGAACAGCATTGTCGCCAACCCCACTGATCGTTAATACAATCCCCTCGCGTCAGCAGTGTACGAACTGGTTGCCTACACCAGCGCGTTAATGAACAAATTACTTACCCCCAGTTAATCGTCTTTTGACCATACTCTCTTGGCGCCCCTTGGTACTCTCAGCATTTGAGGACAGCACCGAAGTTTTTGCGCCGCCTCAAGTGGATGACCCGAGAGGTGGCTTTGAGTGGGTGGGTGGCCGAGCGATTCTGAGGCAAAAAATGCATCCGCTCACTCAAAAAGGATTTCCATTGGGAATACTCGACAGAAGTGGGCAGTTCGTCGCATCTGACTGGCTGGTTGCTTTGTGGTCGTGGCTGCCGCATCCCAGTTGATAGTACCGATAGAAATACGGCTAGAGCCCTCTGGCGTCTCGCGAAGAAATGCACACATGGTCAGGCGCCAAACCGGCGCCAATGGTAGGTTCGATGGTGTTGCCAAGTGCCAACATTATATCGTAGGGTAATTAGGTGGAGAAAATGAAGCGTAACTATGAGTTTTCCGTGCAAGTTACTGGGTTAGATATTGAGAACAAATCCCAACTTAAGCAGTTGAAAAATGACACGATTACTGTCGTTCCCTTTGCATCTGATGGCCTCATCATGCTTGGCATCGAACTGGCTGCCGAATCTCCTGAATCAGCATTTAGCGAATTCAAATCCCTCTTGAATAAGTACGCGAGCAACATCAAAATCAAGCGCGTAGATTTGGATCTAGTATCTCTATCACAGATTGCAGAACGCCTAGACGTAACTCGTGAGGCAGTTCGACTTTGGGCCACAGGGGAACGCCGCCAAGACTTCCCCGAGCCCTTTACATCTGCTGGCCAATCGCTTTTGTGGGCCTGGTCCGAAGTATTTGATTGGCTGACTGAAGAAGAGATTCAAGCCGATCCACATCCGCTTCCCATCAATCTGATCGAGCGCTTGAACGGCGTTTATGCACGGGATCGCAAGTCGGTTACCCCTTGGATGGCATTGGCATCCGCCTTGCGATCGAGATAACTATCGGGCGAGGCACCGTACGGGCCGATGCAGAAGTTGTTTACCAATCCTCTGTGCTGGCCAACTTATGTTCCATGCAAACGAAGTTCAGCAAGTTGAAACGCCCTGGTCATTAACTGCGTCATCATCAACTTGCCCATAGGCGAATGAGCGGAATCCAACGGTATAAGTTCGTTCGCAAGACAGACAACAACTTCGGCAACCCCACTAATCGTTAATACACCCCCACAATGGGGGAAAGTCCTATAACAACGATCAGGTGATGTGGAGACTTCCTTATAGTACTTTTAGTGCTGAGCGAGAGCTTCTGCAGAGTAAGGATTAATGCAAACTAATTCGCTGGGGGACACCAACATATTTGGCGGCAGAGTGGAACTTCGATCAATCAAACAAGATGATTTTGAATTGCTTTTTCGTTGGTTAAACGATCCAGAGGTTTATCGCTGGTGGGGCGGAAAGCCAATTGACTCAGACATAATTCAGCAAAAATACCTTGGTTTACGGCGCCCACAGGTTGACGGTTACATCATCGAAATAACTGGAATACCCATTGGTTACGCGCAACGACATCAAACTGGCGACCATGAGGGAAGTATCGACTTGTTCCTAGCACCGGAGATGCGTGGCCGTGGATACGGAGGTGATGCCGTCGGGACGCTCGTCGAGTATTTGACACAAGTTGAAGGCTGGAGACGAATTACCGTGGATCCGGAGCAAGACAACATTCCAGCTCAGAGATTCTGGCGAAAGTTAGGTTTCGTTGAAACCGAACAAAT
>JACPZY010000170.1 GCA_016195215.1 Actinomycetota bacterium
CGCAAAGGTACGTCGGTCGCGAAAGATCGCAAGGGTGGATTTGAGTTGCTTTCTCAAAGGCAAGAGGATTATGCAGAAGAGAAGGGACCAAACTCCACGGCTTGCTAGAATTTCAAAGGCGCTCGCCTCACCGAGGTACTTCCAATAAAGGGGCAGGAGTCCCCAGAGTGTGTAGGCACCGATTCCGTAGATCAGTCCGGTTGTGTGGTGATTCGAATTTCTAATTCAGAGTCACCGATAATTCGTAAATTGGACGGCGAATTCCCACTTGGCTTCCTTGATCATCGCGATCGCACTCTGAAGATCATCGCGACTCTTACTCGTCACACGCAACTCATCTCCTTGAATCTGAGTTTTTATACTCTTGGGACCTTCATCGCGGAGAAACTTGGCAACCTTCTTTGCGTTCTCGGTCGTGATGCCCTCTTTAAGCGGGCAGGCTATTTTATAAATCTTGCCGCTGAGTGCTGGTTTACCCGGATCGATATGTTTGAGGGAAACTCCACGCTTGACCAGCTTGTCTTTCAAAACTTCAAGTGCTGCCGAGGCTCGCTCTTCGGTATCAGCCTCAATCGCAATCTTCTCGCCCTCAAGCTCAATTTTGGCGCCGGTATTCTTGAAATCGAATCGGGTATCTACCTCACGGATTGCCTGATTGACGGCGTTATCGAGTTCCATCCGGTCAATCTTGGAGACAACGTCAAAACTGCTATCTGCTGCCATAAGAAATCCTCTCCCAACCCATATTTATCCAGAAAGGCGGCCAGTTTGACTGGATTTGGCGCCTACCCGCCTACGGTAGCCGCTCCCGACGGTTCCCCCATAATCGGGAGCTGCCTGAAAGAACCCTTCGGCGAGAGGGATTTTGTTTAGAGTTGAGAAAAACGCACAAAAAACTGTTGCTTTTTGTGCGCGCATCCCCTAACTTCACCCTATGTCCTCAGATACTCGGCGCCGAGAAATTTTAAATCTCCTCTCTGAAATCGGAGAGGTCAAGGTGGGCGATCTGGCTTCAACCCTGCGGACTTCACAGATGACAATTCGCCGCGATCTAGAAGCATTGGAGATGGAGGGTGTTCTCCGTCGTGTCCGCGGTGGAGCCATTTCATCAATATCTCGTTCATACGAACCTCCTTTGCAGCAGCGTGAAATGCGGGAGCGTGCCGCCAAAATAAGTATTGGTCGTGCGGCCGCTGATTTATTGCGCGATGGCGAGATCGCAATTCTCGATGTCGGAACAACCACCCTGGAAATGGCCCGAGCGATCAATCGCCGCCAAACCTTGACCATCATTGCTGGGTCTCTCCCAATCGCTTTAGAACTTGGGCAGAAACCTGAGATCAGAACTTTGATTACCGGAGGAATGATGAGGCAAGGTGAATTAAGTCTAATCGGGCTCCGCGCCGAGAGTTTTTACAGCGACTTGAATTGCGACACAGTATTTCTAGGGGTTGCGGGTATCAGTATCGAAAAGGGGCTTACTGAATACAACTTAGATGATGCTCGAGTTAAACAAGCAGCTCTCCGGGCGGCAAGGCGATGCGTTGTTCTCGCCGATGCTTCGAAATTGGGAAAAATTGCCTTTGCGACAGTGGCATCGGTTGATGTTGTTGACGTATTGATCACGGATGCGCCCCCAACACATCCAGTAGTGAAAGCACTTGAAGAGCACGATGTCGAAGTAATACATGTCGAACCAAGTTACGAGGAGAAAAAGTGAGCAATCGTTTCAGCACAATATTCCCCAATGTAAAGAAGCCGTTGATTGCAATGGCGCATGTGCCACCACTTCCAGGAACGCCACTTTATGACGCAAAGAAAGGTGTCCAAGGCTTAGTGGATCAAGTCAAGCGCGACACTGAAAAACTTCTCGAGGCTGGTTTTGACGCAATTTTGTTCTGCAATGAAGGCGACCGTCCATACCAACTGCATGCAGGGCTGGAAGCCTCCGCTGTGATGGCTCGTGTGGTGACGGAATGCCGCCCGACGGATCGCCCTTTCGGCGTGGATTTTCTCTGGGATGCTCAATGTGCGCTTGCTGTTGCAGTCGCTACAGACGCAGCATTTATGCGTGAAGTCGCTACGGGAACCTGGGAATCTGACATGGGTCTTTGGAATCCCGACGCAGCAACACTATTACGCAATCGCCGTAATTTCAGTCGTGATGACCTGGCAATTTTCATGAACATCACGCCTGAGTTTGCTTCCACGATCGGTCATCGAACACCTGGACAAATTGCACGATCAACAGTTGTTTCTAGTCTGGCAGATGTCATTTTGGTTTCTGGACCGATGGCTGGAAGTGAACCAGATGTCCGCACTGTCGCTGATGTCCGTGAGGCAGTTCCGGCGGAGATCCCAGTGTTGCTAAATACTGGCGCTAAATCAAAGACAATTGCAGAGTACTTCAAACACGTTGATGGCTGCATTGTTGGTAGTGATCTCAAGATGGATGGGTATACCTGGAACGAAGTTGATCCAATGAGAGCTAAGCGATTCATTGAGGCTGCCCGTAGTGCCTGATTTCAACGATAAATCACTTTTCTTGGGGGTCGATCTTGGCTCATCTGGAGTTAAGGCAATTTTGCTCAGTATTGATCGCGGCATTATCGCGTCGTCCTCTAAAGAGGTCGCTCTCTACTCGATGAATACGGGATGGGCAGAGGCAGATCCACAGGATTGGTGGATTGGGCTCTGCGCACTGGTTCCACAATTGTTAGAAATAGCAGAAGCGAAATCAGAGGATATTAAGGCGGTATCAGTTTCAGGAATGGTGCCAGCTGTCCTAGTTTTAGATGAAAATAGAAAGCCTCTAAGGCATGCAATTCTGCAGAATGATGCGCGTGCAATCTCTGAAATCGAAGAACTTCGTAACGCTCTTGTAGGGGTGGATCTTCTAGCCCAGACGGGATCAATCCTTACGCAGCAATCGATCGCTCCAACTGCACTTTGGCTTGCCCGAAATGAGAGTGACGTCTGGAGCCAGACTAGGTATGTAGTGGGTTCCTATGATTGGCTCGCGATCGCGCTCGGCGCAGATGTTCATGTAGAAGGGAACTGGGCCAGGGAGAGTGGTCTCTACGATTTTTCAGACCAACCTTTAGATGTAGTTCTATCTGCAACCAAGGTCTCGTGGCCCGAATTATCACATGTGCGGGCTCCTGGAGCCATTGTTGGCACGGTCGATTTAGAGGCCGCCTTGGCGACTGGTTTGCAGATCGGAACACCCATTGTTGTCGGTGGCGCAGATCATGTCTTGTCAGCTTTTGGTGCAGGACTTCTCAACAATGGCGATTGCCTAATTAAACTCGGTGGAGCCGGGGATATTCTCGCTGTTAGTGACGAGAAATTTCTTGATCCGAGGCTCTACTTGGATGCGCATCCTACCCCTGGAAAATGGATGCCCAATGGATGCATGGCCACTAGCGGCTCATTGCTAAGGTGGGAACAGAATATATTTGGATCCGTTGGACTGGGCGAACTAGATGAACTTGCAAGAGTAAGTACTCCGGGTGCCTTAATAACACTCCCATTCTTTTTGGGTGAAAAATCACCACTTCACGATGCGAATCTCCGTGGTGTCATAGCTGGACTGCACCTTGGCACAAGTCGTGGCGACATCCATCGTTCACTTCTCGAAGCGATCGCATACGGTTTCCGTCACCATTTGGAAGTCTTCTCTGAACGAGGCTTGGTTTTGAATAATCCAAGGGTTACTAATGGCGGATCCAAGTCGACACTCTGGAAAGAAATTCTCGCAGATGTACTCGATCGCGAACTAGTTCCAATCCAAGGTCATCCGGGGGCCTCCTTCGGTGCGGCGGTAATTGCGGCGATTGGCGTTGGGTCGGTCAGTGATTGGTCATTTGTTCTGGGATTCCTACCCCAAGGTGAGCCGATTGTCCCAAACCCACCGAATAGAGCAATTTATGATGAGCGATTTATGCAATATAAGGAATTGATTGTGCAAACTACAGCGACATCACATGCACTAGCAAGGGGTTCTGAATGAATAAAGCGGTTGCAGTCGTAACTGGAGCAGGATCTGGGATTGGCTCAGCGATTAGCCGTGAGCTCTCTGCACGCGGTTATCACGTAGTAGTGACTGATATGAATGAGATGGCTGCGCAATCCCTAGCCAATACCCTGGATTCCGCGCGCGCATGCAAAATGGACGTGACGAGTATTGAGGAGATAAACGAAGTTGCAAATTCGGTAATATCGATTGAGCAAAGACTGGATCTCTGGGTTTCGAATGCTGGCGTTTCCAAGATGGCACGCTTTGAAGACGTATCAGAATCCATGTTTGATTTCACGATAGCTGTAAATCTAAAGGGGGTTTTCTTTGCAGGTCAGGCTGCAGCGAGGGCAATGAATACGCTAGGCACAAATAACGGTGTTATCGTCAACATTGCTTCAATGGCCGGCAAGCAAGGAAAGGTGCCGTTCCTTGCTGATTATGTAGCCAGCAAATTCGGTGTCGTTGGTCTTACCCAAGCGATGGCGTACGAGTTAGCACCAAGTGGGATACGAGTGAACAGTGTCTGTCCCGGATATGTTGCAACGCCTATGCAAGTTCGTGAGCTTGCGTGGGAGGCAGAACTCCGCGGTATGACATCTGAACAGGTCCGCAATCTCTGGATTGCGGATACCCCTTTGGGACGGTTAGAAGAACCAGAGGATGTGGCCAAAGTAGTTTGTTTCCTTGCTGGCAGGGATGCTGACTTCTTGACTGGGGAGGCGATTGCCGTCAATGGCGGCGCTTTCATGGATTGATATGAAAATAACAAACTAAAAGGAGAAGATATGAGAACGATGAAGGCTCGCAAGTCAGTCATGGCGCTTATCGCTGTGGCCGGTCTTGTCCTCATTTCTGCATGTAGTAGTTCATCCCCAAACGCCTCCACCGCAGGAAATACCAAAATCTCTGCCGATACCGCAGGTACCGTACGAGTTTTAATGGAAGGGGTGCCTGACACAGATATCGTTAAGGGGCTTCTTGCAAAATTCAATGAAAAGTACCCAAAGATCGACGTTAAGATTGAACCAATCGCCTACGATCAAATCCGCGACAAGATCGTGGCATCGTTTCAAGCAACGGATCCAACCTACGACATGGCAATCATCGATAACCCATGGATGGGTGATTTTGCGAAGGCAGGATTCCTGAAACCATTGGATGATTTGATTGCCGGCACCGCCGACTATGACTACAACGATTTCTCTGCACCATTGCGGGCCATAGGTGAAGTCGATGGCAAAAAATATGGTGTTCCGTTCTATAACTACGGGCTCGGATTGATTTATCGCACCGATCTCTTGGCTTCGGCGGGCATCACTGAACCAAAAACCTTGGACGAACTTGCCGCCGCAGCAAAGAAATTGAATACTGCTGCCCGCGCAGGTATTGCGATGCAACCACAACGTGGATACAAAGCTTTTGAGGAATGGGGCAACTATCTATTCGCTGCCGGTGGCTCTATTTACGGTACTGATGGTTTAGTTAAACTCAATACTCCAGAGGCAAAGAAGGCTCTCAACACTTACATTGCGATGTACAAATCCAGTGCTCCAAAAAACAGCCTCAACTGGGCATTTGATGAAGCTCTCCGCTCTGTCTCTTCTGATAAGTCAGCGATGATGGTTTCATACAACTGGATGCTGCCAACACTGAATAAGAAAGATGGTCCCGCCGGCGCACTAGCTGGAAAGTTCAAGTTGGCCACTATGCCTGGCGGAAAGCAAGTATTGGGATCGTGGGATTGGGCTATTCCAGCCAACTCCAAGGTATCTGATGCTGCATGGGCATTTATTTCTTGGATAACTTCCAAGGAAGGCGAAGCTGCTCGCGTGAGCGCCGGTGGAGCGCCGGCTCGTATCAGCGTTCTGACCGACCCGGCTGTGTCAAACACGGGCGGCGGCGCTGAGTACTACGCAACGGTTGGAAAAATCCTCGGCAATGCAGAGCCTCTCTGCAAAGGTGCAAACTGCGATGAGATGATCAACGCTGTAGGCACCGAACTGAATGCGGCGATCGCTGGCCTTAAGTCAGTTGATTCAGCACTAGCGGCAGCTGAAGAGCAGGCCAACAAGATCCAAAGTAAGTGAAGTACCTCTTCATCACTTACCCATAAGAATAGGAAGGAGGGGGTATGTCGTTTCGTGCACGCATGATGACTCCGTTACTGGTCGTATTTGTTGCGGCGATTGGATACCCCCTCATTTCTTCTTTCGTGCTCTCCCTGACAAATTATCGAATTACTCGTCGCGACGAGACAAAATTCGTAGCCTTTGCTCAATACAAAGATGTACTGCAGGATCATGCATACTGGTCGGCATTGGCGGTGACAGGAACATTCATCGTTTTTGCAGTTGCTCTTGAGCTCTCAATAGGATTAATGATTGCCTTGGCTCTGCAAAATCAGAGACGATTTCGTGACTTTTCGCGATCATTTCTACTCTCCCCAATGTTCGTCACACCAATCGCCGTGGGTCTCATGTTTAGATTTCTCCTCAATCAACAGTTGGGTGCCATTCCAGCGATTCTTGAGAAAGTGGGTATCACCTACGACTTTTTTGGTCCTGGACGGGCTATTTACTCCATGGTGATTATTGATGTATGGCAGTGGACTCCATTTATGGTCTTGCTCTTGTTAGCAGGACTTGAAAGTCTTTCGAAACAACCTTTTGAAGCCGCCAAAGTCGATGGCGCTTCACCCTTTTACACATTTCGCCGGGTGACAGTGCCGATGTTGGCTCCCATCTTGACTGTCGCAGTGCTTATTAGAAGTCTCGATGCATCCAAAGTATTTGAGTATGTTTACGCCATTACGCGTGGCGGACCAGGGACAGAGACCCAAACGATCCAATATTTCACCTATCAGACTGGAATTCAATTCTTTAGACTCGGTAAAGCATCAGCGATGTCTTACTTATTACTCATAATGGTAATTAGCCTAGTTATCTTGCTCTTTAAACGTATCGAGAAGGCGCGTCTGGCTTCATGACAATATCCAAGATCACCACCCGAAAACATTTCGAGCCCTGGCGTCTGGCGGGCAATATTCTCTTGACCGGTGCCTTCATTGCAGTGTCTGCGCCCTTTCTCTGGGTATTTTTAGGATCTTTCAAAACGGGTACCCAACTCAATAATCCAACACTTATTCTTTTCTCCCCAAATCTTGCAAATTGGACACGCGTACTTGAAACAGGAATCTTACAAGCCGCATTTCGTAGTGTGATCGTAGGATTGATAACGGTCTCTATCGCGATCATTGTCGGATCTATGGGAGCATACTCGATTAGTCGTTACAAGACTGGGGGTTCAACTGCTCGTTTTGGCATATTGACTGCCCAAGTGTTGCCGCCCGCGATTCTGGTTTTTCCATTCTTGGACCTCGCCTATCGCATCCGAGTCAATGGCACATTGGTCTCCGTCGTTGCTGCGCACATAAGTTTGGTGTTGCCCGTAGTGACTTGGTTCTTGATCGGGTTCTTTGATGCCGCACCCAAAGAGGTCGAAGAACAAGCATTGGTGGATGGGTTAGATCGGTTTACTGCCTTTCGCAAAGTTGTGCTTCCCCAAGTTGCTCCTGGGATTGGAGCGTCAGCCATTTTCGGCTTTGTCATCTCCTGGAACGACCTTTTTTATGCACTTATTTTGGCGCCGGGAAATTCAGCAACCCTGCCAGTACGTATTGCGGGGTTCAATACATTTCGAGGTGTCGAACTTGGTGCGATGTCTGCCGCAATATTGGTATCTGTTATTCCGGTCTTAATCGCAAGTTTCTTCATTCAACGCCGCTTAGTCCAAGGAATTAGTGGCGGGGCGGTAAAGTTCTAATGAGAGGCAATGATGTCAGCAGTATTTCTTAATCAAGTGGAGAAACTATACGGTTCCGTGCCTGCGGTACGTGGGATTGACCTTGAGATTCCAGACGGCAAATTTACAGTACTGGTTGGTCCCTCTGGCTGCGGCAAGACGACGACTCTGCGGATGATTGCCGGTCTTGAAAGCGTTACATCTGGATCAATCTTTATTGGAGATAAAGACGTAACTGCCCTAGACCCAAAAGATAGAGATATTTCTATGGTCTTTCAAAACTATGCTCTATATCCTCATTTGAGTGTTGCTGAGAATATTGCCTTCCCACTACTGGCTCGCGGCGCTAAACGGGCCGAAGTCCAGGGCAGAATCGAAGAGGTGGCGACCACCCTTTCAATCTTCCAATTGTTAAACCGTAAACCGAAGGAACTTTCAGGCGGTCAACAGCAGCGTGTTGCAATTGGACGGGCTATAGCTCGCTCTCCACGCGTTTTTCTTTTTGACGAGCCTCTGTCAAATCTTGATGCGAAACTCCGAGTCGAAATGCGGACAGAGCTCTTAAGATTGCAACGCGAACTTTCGACCACCGCGGTCTATGTGACTCATGATCAAGAAGAAGCGATGACACTTTCAGATGTCATGGTCGTGATGAAAGATGGTCTTATCAGGCAAATGGGAAGACCAGAAGAGATCTACGAGAATCCGATTGACACTTTTGTGGCTGAATTTGTGGGCAGTCCGCGGATGAATTTAATTCGAGGAAGGGTTGAGGGCGGTGTTTTCAAATCTCCGTCTGGAGTATCGGTCATGGTTCCGTATTCCGCCCATCATGAAGTCGTTCTTGGTGTTCGCCCCGAAGATGTAGTTCTCGATCTTGATCCTGCAAATGGAATGCCCGGTCGACTTGAGATCGTTGAGCTTCTGGGACCGCGCGCCATTGTCAATATAATGTGTGGCACCCATAGAATTACCGCAGTTATCGAGATTTCGCAGTTGACTGGGCTGCACGAAGGCAGAGAAGTGGGTATTAATTTCCGTGTCGGTCGAACGCATTTCTTTGAAGCAGAGTCAGGTTTACGAATTAACTTCTGAGGCTAAGGAATGGAGCGAACTGTAAATCCGCGTTGAGCGTGTGCACCGGGGCATCAATGAACCTTCATCCCGTTTAAAGTGCAGTGCTCCCCAGTTTCCGTGCCGTTTCGAAGCCGATCGTGTCCATATCTGCCAGCATCGGCGGGAGCCAATTTCCGCGTGAAAGATAGGATTGTAGTGTTTACACATGCTGTACAGACTGGAATTCCGCGCGTACTCTATGGGAAACTGTTTTGCATTAGTGAACATGGAGAAGAGCATGCGATTAAATTTCATTCACCACGTCGGACTGGTCGTAAAGAACCTCGATCGCTCAATTTACTTTTATCACGATCTTCTCGGCCTGCAATTCGCCAATGAGCCGACAGGATGGTTTGAAGGGCCTGAGTTAGCCAAAGGGGTAGGCGTTCCAGGAGCAAAGCTTCGGCAAGTATCGATGTGGGTCGATGACACCAGCACCCTTGAACTTATTGAGTACGGCAATCTTCCCAAGGAGAACGTCTTGGTTCCTAATAATCACCTTGGTGCCGCTCACGTTTGCTTCAATGTCGATGACATTCAAAAGACAAAGGTCGAACTGGAAGCCAAGGGTGTGAAATTCAACAGTGATGTTAACGTCGTTGATGAAGGTCCTTTGGCTGGTTGGCGTTGGTGTTATTTCAGCGATCCAGACGGCTTGGCCCTAGAACTCGTGGAAATTGCCTACTACCTCAAGTCGGAGAGGGTGGCTGCATCGGCTCTTTATTTGAAAAACCGACCCGCACTCAGCTCTTTTAACTACTAGTACTTACAAAAAGGCGGTGGATTTTCCGCCGCCTTTCTGTAGTGGAGTGCCTATTTATTGACTTGGACCAAGACCTTCATCTGATTGCCCTTTGGGTCAATAAGGACTTCAAAGCCCTTAGCTACTACATCATCGATATCGATGATTGACGTCACAACCTTCTCGATTGGGTACTTGCCCGAGGAGGCCAATCGAATAATGCGAGGCCAATCGGTAATCAAATAGCACCAGCTGCCTACGTATGAGATATCGCGTTCGGAAAGGCGCATGGCATCAATAGTGGCTGGCTTGGTGTGCAATCCAGTCTGAACGATCTTCCCACTTCGACGAATATGGTTCATCTGGCTCGTAAGGCCGGACGTAGAACCAGAGCACTCAACTCCAACGTCTACTCCACGACCTTGAGTAATTTCCTTTATCTGATCATCAAATCCTGGGTCAAGTGGATTCAGAACTGGACCAACGTCGAGGCTTTTGGCGAATGCAGAACGATGGGGGTTTGGATCAGAGAGGATGACTTGCGAGGCACCGACAGCCCATGCATACAAAGCGCTTAGGGCACCGATAGGACCTGCACCTGTGACGAGAACGATGTCACCACCCCAGATGCCAACTCGATCGATACCATATGCAGCAACACACGCCGGTTCTACAACTGCACCAGCAATATCCGACATGGAGTCAGGGAGTTTTGCAACTTGGTATTCCTTTAATACGGCAATCTCTCCGAGTCCGCCGGTTGGGGCGCTTAGGCCAGTGCAAGCAAATACCTCGCAAAGATGGCCACGACCGGAGCGGCATTGAATGCAGCGACCACAAACTATTGCAGGCATGATTGAGACTCGATCGCCGACGTGAACATCGCGCACATCTTTTCCAATTTCAATAACAAGTCCCGAAAATTCGTGTCCCAGAATTTGTGGATTAGTCACACCAGTAAGTGGGTGGGGCTTTGTTGGTGTAACGATCGCACCAACCGA
>JACPZY010000171.1 GCA_016195215.1 Actinomycetota bacterium
CTCACTGAGCAGAATGAACGTGATCTTTCCAAGATCCGTGAATCACCCTCGTACCAGATGGCCCTTGAGCAACTATCTGACATAAAAATAGTCTATGCGAAAGTGACCGAGGCCGCCCTATTGCACGCGATTTTCGAAGCTGGAATCGCTGCTGTGTGGAAGAAAGCTGAACCAGTGGGATATGCCGAAATTGCATCCTCCCTATCAGAAATTGAATTGAAGCAACAACGAAAGGACGCGCGTCGCCGCCGTCCTTCATGGTCAGAGGAGGAATGAACTCCCCTTGGCCACTTCTTCGTGGCAGAGTGCACGCAGCAAAATTGTCGAATTGGGTAAGGGAGAAGTATTTCTCGGCCAGGCTGTCTGTGATGACATCGTTGAACTGTATGAAGATGAAATCCTCAGAGATCTTGGTGCCCTAAGCCCAGGAGCGATGTCGAATCTGGGTGAAGGATTGAAAGCGGCCCTTTCAATCTAATTCTCTATCCTCTAATCTGACCAGTTCCCTTCACAATCCAGGTAGTTGTGGTCATAGCCTCTAGCCCCATGGGACCGCGGGCGTGAAGTTTCTGATTGGAAATTCCGATTTCAGCACCAAAGCCCATCTGCTCGCCATCGGTAAATCGAGTGGATGTGTTAACCATGACGGCTGCACAATCTGAGAGGGCGATGAAGCGGTTAGCCGCCGCTTCTGATTCAGTGACAATTGCTTCGGTGTGCTGTGTTCCATATTTTGCGATGTGATCAATCGCTTCATCCACTGAGCCCACAACACCCACGTTCATTTCCAGTACGCCATACTCAGTGTGCCAATTCTCTTCACTTGCCAGCGTTGACGTGATGTGAAGTGAATCTGCGACCTTCAAGGCTTGCTTATCTGAATGAAGAACCACTCCCGCATTAGCTAGCGCCTTGAGCGCCATTGGGAGGAACTTCTCTGAGATTGCGCTATGAACTAAAAGCGTTTCGGCAGCATTACAAACACTGGGGCGGTGAGTTTTGGAATTTAAAAGAATTGGAATTGCTTTCTCCAAGTCAGCAAATTCATCAACGTAGACGTGACAGACACCGGCGCCGGTCTCGATGGTTGGAACAGTGGAGTCATCAACCACCATACGGATGAGAGACGCACTTCCACGGGGAATGACAAGATCTACTTTGCCCCGTGCGTGCAAGAGTGCGTGGACCGTCTCACGATCATAAGAAGGAATCAGTTGGATGACATCTGGAGAAATCGCCGTTCTCAATAGTGCATCGCGCATTACTTTGACTAAGACCTCATTACTAGAAGCCGCACTCGATGATCCACGAAGGAGTGCGGCATTTCCAGACATGAGGAGAATAACTGCGGCATCAACCGTGACGTTTGGCCTTGCTTCGTACACCATCCCAACGACACCGAAGGGAACCGTGATCTGCTTGAGGTGGAGACCATTTGGCAGGATAGATTCACGGAGAGTTACACCGAGAGGGTCTGGAAGATTGGCGACCTGGCGCGCTCCATTTGCAATACCAATAATTCTCTCTGGGGTTAGCAGTAGACGATCGAGGAGTTGTGGGTGCATCTCCTCCGCGCGACCACGTGCCATATCCTCTTCATTTGCAGCGAGTATCTCTCTGCTCCGACTATCGATCTCGTCTGCGATCGCGAGTAGTGCAGCCTCTCGCTCTAATCCACTTGCGGATGAGAGGGTGCGTGCGGCACGACGGGCACGATCGGCCAACTCCGCGATCAGCGTTGCAGCGTCCATAAAGGCAAGCCTATCGCGGCGATTCGATTGGGATTGGCGCCGGCTTCGAGAACTCCGACATTGATGCCATTTCATGTAGTCGAACCTGCTGCCAAGCCGATAGCGTGGACAACCGCCAGAGGCTCGATGCCAGATACTGTCAGTTGGGACGGGAAGAACATTGCCTTTAAAGATTTTCTGACGAGCACTAATACGACAGCATTCCTAGTGGTGCGGGATGGAGTAATTACTTACGAGTGGTACGGAAAATCCCAAAATGCGCAGAGCAAACTCCCTTCGTACTCCATGGCCAAGACTTTGACTTCGATCATGATCGGCCAGTTGATTGCAGAGGGAAAAATCAAGGAGTCTGATACTTTCGTCAAGTTCTTCCCTCAATACAAAACGGGTGGACTCTTCGACAAGGTCACAGTTCAGAGTCTTCTCGATATGCAGAGTGACGTCGGTGTAAGTGACAATTATCCGACTGGACCTTTTGGAAGACCTTCTGCTGCTTCAATGCGACTGCTCGCGACTGGGCTCGAATTGGTGCACTTATTATTAATAACGGTGCGGGCAGAGTAGGCAGTGCCAATGTGATTGACGCCGCCTGGATGGAGCGATTGACCACTCCTGCAACAACTCTTGATCATGGTTGGGGTTATGGCGCTCAGATATGGCACCCCTTTGCCGGAACATCCATGCTCCTAGGACTGCATGGACAATTCATATTTATTGAGCCAAGCACTCATATGGTTATCGTGAAACTGAGCGATGAGCCAACTGATAGCGGAAATGACGAAGTGCTAACAACTAGCGTCCTACACGACCTTGCAACTAATTAAAGAAGGACTAAATCGTCTCGGTGAATCAATTCTCGTTCGTACTCTGCGCCTAATTCCTTCGCCAAATCCTTAGTGGAACGACCGAGCATCTGAGGAATTTCTGCCGAATCAAATGCGACCAGGCCACGTGCAATCACGCGGCCTTCTCGAGTCACGATCTCCACGGCATCCCCTGCGCTGAATTCGCCTTCGACGGCAGTAACACCAGCCGGAAGAAGTGAGACACCGCGTTCGATCAGGGCGGTGACTGCCCCGGCATCAACGATTAGGCGACCATTAGGTGTGGAGGCATGAGCGAGCCAGAGTAAACGTGAATTTGTTTTAGAAGGTTGGGCATGGAAATAAGTACCAACATCTTCGCCGGCGAGTGCTTTCTCAGATTGCGCAAGCGAAGTGAGCAGCATTGGAATACCCGCACTTGTGGAAATCCGTGCTGCTTCAACTTTAGTGACCATTCCCCCGCTCCCCACTCCCGAGGCACCGACTCCGCCAATGGTTGCCTCATCAATATCACTGAGTGACTTTACCTCACTTATACGCCGCGCATCGGCACTCGATGGCGGCGCATCGTATAAAGCATCGATGTCTGAGACCAGCACCAATAAGTCGGCGCCGATAACGAGTGAAACAAGTGCAGCAAGCCGGTCATTGTCACCAAAGCGGATCTCCTGAGTTCCAACCGTGTCGTTTTCGTTGATGATGGGGACTATGCCAAGTGCGAGTAAGCGGTAGAGGGTGCGCTGCGCATTTTTGTAATGTGAGCGGTGAATGACATCTTGGGTTGTCAGAAGAATCTGTGCGGCGGTGATGTGATGACGGGCAAAGCTCTCGGTGTAACGGTGCATCAGCAAACCCTGTCCGACTGCGGCGGCGGCTTGCTGTGTTGCCAGATCTCTGGGACGTGTTTTCAACCCAAGTGGTACAAGACCCGTGGCAATTGCACCTGAGGAGACAACGACGACTTCTGCCCCACGTGCGCGGCAATCGGCGACAAGATCAACAAGGCGATCCACTGCAGCTGAATCGAGCTCTGATCCGGCCTTGCCCGTGAGGGAGGAAGAGCCGACCTTGATAACAATTCTTTTAGCCGAGGAGATCCGCCCGCGACTCATTGACTTTCCTCAAACTCTAAATTTTCTTCAGCAGCATCTGCTAAGGCCTCCGCCACATCTTCTGCATCCATCGCGAACTCCGTCTTCAAAGCAGGCGTGTGAGGATCTTCAACTAAAAACTCCCACTGACGGGCGAGTTCTTCGTCGCTAAGTTGATCTTGAACCTTCTCATATCCGCGCCAGACGGATTCAAGGCGCTCGTCCTGTCCTCGTGCACCAAGAAGTTCTGCGCCGGACTCGATAGTTGGCTCCCAATCAAAAATTACGGCGTCATCGCCTTCTCCAACGCGGACTTCGCTTCCCGCAACTGCGCCCTGCTTGAGGAGTTCGCGCTCGACACCGAGTGTTGCCATACGGTCGGCAAGATAGCCGATTGCTTCTGCATTCTTAAAGTTGGTCTGACGGACCCAGCGAAGAATTTTTGATCCAGTGATTGAGAATGAGCCATCTTCATTGGGTATAACAACGAAGCCAGAATCATCAACGGAGACAGGACGGAGAACAATTCGTGTCCGCTCCTCCACTGCGGCATCTGCACGGTTCTTCTGGATCACCCGGGCCATTGCATAGGTAAGGTCCCGAAGCCCCGCATGAGAAGCCGCAGAAACTGGATAGACCTCGTATCCGCGGTCGCGCAGTGTCTGCGCAACCATGTCGGCCATGGCAGCACCATCAGGTAGATCAATTTTATTAAGAGCAATGATGCGGGGACGATCTTCCAATCCACCGTACTGTACGAGTTCGTCTTCAATAACTTCTAAATCATGAATTGGATTGCGATCAGTCTCTAATGTTCCGCAATCGAGAACTTGGACGAGTGCCGCGCACCGCTCGACATGGCGGAGAAATTCATGACCTAAGCCTCTGCCTTGGCTTGCACCAGGAATGAGCCCAGGAACATCTGCAACGGTAAATCGTGTCTCACCAGCCTCAACAACACCAAGATTTGGAACAAGTGTCGTGAATGGATAATCAGCGATCTTTGGACGTGCCTTTGAGATCGCAGCAATAAGAGAGGACTTACCGGCGCTGGGATATCCGACAAGTGCAATATCGGCCACGCTCTTGAGTTCGAGAATGAGTTTTCGCTCTTCACCTGGTTCGCCAAGTAATGCAAACCCTGGAGCGCGGCGCTTAGACGAGGCCAGCGCGAGGTTTCCGAGTCCTCCATGACCGCCTTGCGCGGCGATAAATACAGTGCCATTGCCGACGAGGTCAGCGAGCTGATTCCCTTTCTCATCGAAGACAACAGTGCCATTGGGGACTTTGAGAGTGAGATCTTCGCCTGCAGGCCCATCTTTGCGATCGCCGTAACCGGCGCGACCAGAAGTTGCCTTGCGATGTGGCGAGTGGTGGTAATCAAGAAGTGTTGTGACATTTGGATCGACAATGAGTTTGATATCGCCACCGCGACCACCGTTGCCACCATCTGGACCACCGAGAGGCTTGAACTTCTCACGGTGCACGGAGACGCAACCATCTCCACCCTTGCCGGCAGAGGCAAAGAGCGTCACACGATCAACAAATGTTGTCATCTCTGCTCCCTTCGACTTCGGTATCTAAATCTGAATGATGCATTGAAAAATAAAAGAGCGGGTCCGATGACACGGCCCGCTCATTTATGAGTACCGAGGACTAGGCGACGGGGACCACATTTACCACGCGACGTCCGCGAGCGCGGCCAAATTCAACTGCGCCTGCTGCCATTGCAAAAAGTGTGTCGTCCTTGCCCCGTCCAACATTTGCACCTGGGTGGAAATGGGTGCCACGTTGACGGACGAGGATCTCGCCGTTCTTGACTACCTGTCCGCCGAAGCGCTTAATTCCAAGGTATTGCGCGTTCGAGTCGCGACCATTGCGTGTCGATGAAACGCCCTTTTTACTTGCCATCTCTCAACTCCTTAGTTCATGCCGTTGATGGCAGTGATAAGCACGCGCGTGCTCTTCGCACGGAAACCCTGGCGACGGCGGTAGCCAGTCTTGTTCTTGTAACGGAGAATGTCGATTTTCTTACCCTTGGTCTCATCCACGATCTCGGCGGTGACTTTTACGCCGGAGAGGACCTTTGGGTCGGTCGTCACGGTTGCGCCGTCAACGACGAGAACTGCAGGAAAAGTTACGGATGAGCCAACAGCAGCGTCGATACGATCGACAGTGACAGTGTCTCCGACGGCGACCTTCTCTTGGCGGCCACCAGCCTTCACGATTGCGTACACGTAACAACTCCAGTTCTTTTGGCTTTCAGAGCTCATTGGGCACTTCTGGGATAAAAAGAGCACTAAGCAGAGGCTTAGGGTACGGAAGTTAGGCCCCTTGGGTCAAACTGAGCCCGATTTTCGGGCTCAATCTAAGCGCGGGATTACGCACCCGGTGTAATTACTCCGGTACTGGCCGCGCGGCGACGGCGTCGTCCCTTTGCCGGTTCTGGAATATGCACGATATCGACCGAAACCTCTTCGGAGGGCTCATAATCCTCCTCTGGCTCAACTTCTGGCTCAACTTCTGGCTCAACTTCTGGCTCAACTTCGATCCCAGTTGCCTCGGTGACTTCATGCTCAATTGCATCACGCAGATCACCTAAGCCGTTCTGACCACCAAACGGAAGAGATGGTCGGGCTTTTATAGGATCTGTCTGAATATGAATTCCACGTCCACCGCAAGTTTCGCACGTAGTGGAGAAAGCCTCGATAAGACCTTGGCCCACCCGCTTCCGAGTCATCTGAACAAGTCCGAGCGATGTAACTTCCGCAACCTGATGCTTTGTTCGATCGCGGCCAAGACATTCGACGAGTCGACGGAGAACCATCTCCCGGTTGGATTCAAGAATCATGTCAATAAAGTCGATGACAATAATTCCGCCAAGGTCGCGGAGGCGAAGTTGGCGGGAGATTTCTTCCGCCGCTTCCAAGTTGTTCTTAGTCACAGTCTCCTCAAGGCTTCCGCCCTTACCAATGAATTTGCCGGTGTTAACGTCGATAACGACCATGGCCTCAGTGCGATCAATAACCAGTGATCCGCCAGAAGGTAGGTAAACCTTGCGGTCAAAGGCCTTGGCTAGCTGCTCATCGACTCGATAGTCAGTGAAGAGATCTCCAGGGCCAGTCCACTTTTCAATCTTTGAGGTCAGCTCTGGTGCGATGAAGCCAAGGTAATTATTGATTTCTTCCCACGCTTCATTTCCCTGAATTGTCAGTTTACGGAAATCTTCATTGAAGATATCGCGGATAACACGGACCGCAAGATCTGGTTCTGAATAGAGAAGCGCTGGTGCATGGAAATTGGGGTTTTCAGACTTTGCAACGATCTCATCCCATTGGGCCTTCAATCGCGCTACATCTGCTTCTATTTCCGCATCGCTCGTTCCTTCTGCAGCGGTGCGAACAATAACGCCCGCCTCTTCAGGGACAATGGCTTTAAGAACAGATTTCAAACGTGCACGCTCTGGCTCTGGAAGACGACGGCTAATACCACTCATTCCGCCACCAGGAACATAAACTAAATAACGACCAGGAAGGCTGATCTGGCTTGTAAGGCGAGCGCCCTTCTGCCCAATCGGATCCTTTGTCACCTGAACAAGGACAGGTTGACCGGTCTTCAGAACCATCTCGATTTTACGTGGTTGCGAATCAGAGATACCTGCGGCATCCCAATTGACTTCTGCTGCGTAAAGAACCGCGTTACGGCCCTTTCCAATATCAACGAAAGCAGCTTCCATACTTGGAAGAACATTCTGCACGCGACCCAGGTAGACATTGCCTACGTATGAAACGTTGGTATGACGGTTGACGTAATGCTCAACCATGATCTTGTCTTCAATTACGCAAATCTGTGTGCGATCGCCGATTTGGCGGACCAACATTTCGCGATCCACATTCTCGCGTCGAGCAAGAAATTCACCTTCAGTGATGATCGTGCCCCGTTTGCGGTAGGGCTCGCGATATTCGGTACGCACTTCCCGTCCGCGACGTGGGGCGCGATCTCGCGCTACACCACGTGTTGGGCGTTCGCGCGGTTCGCGCAGCTCGCGCGGTTCCCGGGCTTCGCGAACTTTGACGACAGTGACTACGCCATCTTCTTCAACAGTTTCACCAGGTGTTACGCCCTCAGCAGATGAACGACGTCGCCGTCGTCGATGAGTTGCGCTCTTCTCCAACTCGGAATCTCCATTTACATCCGAATCCGTTGTCTCTAGGTCCATCTCACTTGAACGGCGCCTTCCACGACCACCTCTACGCCGACGCCTCCCACGACCCTCCAAATCACTCCCAGAGATTGGAGCTTCCTCCTCTGGAGCTACGACAACAGAAGGAACGGCCTTCTTTCGACTCGCTGCCTTCTTTGCCACCGGCTCGACACTCTGCTCATCCGAGAGGGCTTTGCCACGCGGGGCACGGGCTGCCTTTACCGTAGCGACAGGTGCTGCCTGGAAGATCGGCACGGGAATCGCTAGGGCGCTTTTCGTAGCAGGGCTCTTCTTTGCTACCGGCTCAGTGGCCGCTTCAGTTACATCTTTCTTAGCCGCACGCTTGCGCGGCGTTTTTGGCTCAATAGCCATATCTAGTACCAAATCCTCTATGCGTTCAAAAACGCGCTCATGCTCGCTTCCGAGCAAATCTTTGTTGAGTCCGCGCTGGCGGTGACCGCAATGAAATCGCGAGCCGCGCTGGACTTTGCCGTAAGTATGGCAGATATGCGGGGCAAAGCCCAACGCAACGCCGATTACGGCCTCTGGCGAGCGTAAACATTCTGAAGCAGGCCAACTCCAATGAGGTTGGCGAACATACTGGAGCCGCCGTACGAGAGAAAGGGGAGAGGTACTCCGGTCATCGGCATCAGCCCCATGGTCATGCCGATATTTTCAAATGCTTGAAAAGCAAACCAAGCGATGACTCCAGCGCAGACCAACCTGCCGAAAAGATCCTGAGATCTACGGGCTATTCGAAAAGCTCGAAGCAAAATGATGAGGAAGAGAAGCAAAATGAAAGAACTCCCAACGAAGCCCAGTTCCTCGCCTGCTACGGTAAAAATGAAGTCAGTCTGTTGTTCGGGTACAAAGCGTCCGTTTGTTTGAGGACCTGTAAATAATCCTTTACCGAGAAAACCGCCTGAACCGATTGTGATTCTTGATTGTCGTAGTTGATATCCACTCTGTTGTGGATCTGCGGAGGGATTTACAAATGACTGCAATCTCTTCACTTGATACTCACTAAGAACGCCGACCTTAACCGCCGCAAATCCGCCTACGAGAGCAACTATGAGGAGTCCGGCAACCCAGCGAGATGGTGCGCCAGAGACCGCAACCATCGTCACTACAGAGGCGCTGATAATGATGACTGTTCCCATGTCAGGTTGAAGCAGAATGAGAAGAATCGGAAATGCAGCAATAGCCAGTGCTCTAATCACATCCGGATGAGTCGGCGCTTCCCGATCATGAATACGCTCAGAGAGAACCAGAGATATACCAACGATGATGGAGATCTTCGCCAATTCCGCAGGTTGAATCTGGAATCCTCCTGGAAGTGAAATCCATGCACGCGCTCCGTTAACGGTACTTCCAACGCCAGGGATCAATACCGCTATCAATCCGAGAACACTCAGTCCGTAAAGTATTGGGGTGTATGCGCGCAATAACCGGTAATCGATAATCATTGCGCTCAATGCGAGCAAGCCGCCGATAGAAATATTGATGATGTGTCGCTTCAGGTAGTACTGGGGATCAAGTCCAATTGATGTATACCAAGATTTTGTCGCAGAATAAACAAGGAGTGTCCCAATGATCAGAAGACCTGCGACGGCGAGTGAAAGGATCGGATCTAGGCCGGAGATGAATGAGTCACGACGTCCCCGTCGCCTGGCTGAATATGTCGAAATTATCGCGCTCATGGATTGGAGACTCTCATAGTAGGTGAGATCCGCGGAAGTGCTGTAGGCGGACCAAATGGGAAGAGAGCCTTGCCAGGCATGACCTTGTTCGCGACAACGCCAAATATTGATTCATAAATCTTGCGGACACCAACTGCGCTGACAGAGGAACCAAATCCACCCTGGCTCACCATCATCACGACCGCATAGCGGGGATTCTCAGTTGGTCCGTAGGAGGCAAACCACGAGGTGTTGTCTTTCTTGGAACCGTCAGGGTTAAGACCGAACACTTCGGCGGTACCTGTTTTCCCGCTGACCGCAATTGGAAAACCTGTAAAAGCAGGGGCAGCCGTACCCGCAGTAACGACATCACGAAGAGCGCCTTGCAAGAAGGTCAAAGTTGATTTTGATGCTGGCAATTTGCCAAGAATTTTTGGCTTGATCGTTTCGATCACTTTGCCCTTGGTCGTAATAACTGCTTTGCCGACCGTTGGCTGCCAGATCGTGCCGCCATTCGCAATTGCAGAGTACATCTGGGCTAGTTTGAGAGGTGTCACTACCGTATCGCCCTGTCCGATCGAGAAGTTGACAGCATCGCCACCGCGAATCTTGTCGCCATCAATGCAATTCTCTTTCGCTAAGGCGACGAGGAAAGTGGTCTGCTCCTTCTTCGGAGCACGCGTCGTGTAATTACAGAAATAATCCTGGTTCTGTTTGTACCAATCCAAACGCCATTGTCGATCTGGCAGACGGCCCGCTGACTCTGCCGGAAGATCAATACCTGTCTTCTTCCCGATCTGGAAACCGCGAGCGGCCGAGTAGAAATAGTCATTCGCGTTCTTTTTGGGAGAAAGTCCACCGTCTCGGAGCCACTCATCGTAGGCAATCTTGTACCAAATGGTGTCGCAAGAGATTGCAATAGCATGCTTCATTGAGATTGTTCCTTGAGGCTTGCTCTCAAAATTCTGGAAGTTGATATTTCCTACCTTGACACTTGCTGGGCAACTATACGTTGTATCTAAGTTGTAGCCAGCGTTTGCGGCCGCCACAAGTGAGACAACTTTGAACGTAGATGCCGGAGCAAAGAGCCCTTGAAGTGCGCGTGAGAGTGCCGGCACGCCGTTGGCATCGCTGAAAAGATCCTTCGACTGCTTTACGGTTAACCCCTTCTCCCAGATATTTGGATCATAACTCGGATATGAAGCAAGCGCTAAGACCCTTCCGGTCTTTACATCCAGAACAGCAGCAGCGCCCGCGTCACCACGGCTGCCATCAGCTCGTGCTCGCATAATCGCATCTTCCAATGCGCCCTCTGCCGCAGCCTGTAATCGAACGTCAATACTTGTGACAAGGTGATTACCAGGAATCGAGGCAATGTTCTGCGCTTGGCGGGTGACCGACTCTTCTCTGTCGACGATCACCGTGCGTATGCCTGGTTTTCCACGCAGAAACGAGTCGTACTGAAATTCCAATCCGGCTTTTCCGATTGATTCGCTTCTGTAGTACTGGGAGCCACCGGTACCTGAAATATCCGTTTCGGTGAGAGGCCCTACATACCCAAGGAGATGCGCGGCATTTATTCCATCTCTGCCAGGATAATTTCTAACGGCCACAGGCCTAGAGTCGATTCCCGGATACAAGTCAGCCCGTTCAACGATCTGAAGCGCTTTTCCTGGATCAGCATCTTTAGTAATTGGAATCGGTTGATAGCGAGTACCTGTCCAGCAACCCGCATGAACAGTTTTGGGTAACTCACCACAGAGACGTGTTTGTAGGTAGACATCAGCGTATTTAAGTCCGAGAAGTCTCGCCGTCTTCGTTAATACTGCTTTACCCCTGTCCTTCTGCCGATCAAGCACGCTTCGATCAACGGTGACGGCTAGACCAACACGATTGAGAGCAAGAGGTATTCCCGATGAATCAACAATTAATCCTCGCGTAGCCGGGGTCACGATGTCGCGACTTTGAATGCTAAGGGCAGCATCGCGATACTTGGGACCTGCACCGATCTGAAGATAGAAGAGCCGACCCATAAGTGCGAGCATGAGGGAAACAATGAGTGTCTGGGTAACGATCAAACTCAGCCTCGAACGTTGGTTCATTAGAACTCACGTGTTTCAAATATTGATCGATGAAGTCGCGATGCGACTGGCAGGACAAATGGGGCAATTGCCAGTGTCCAAAGTCCGTTGCCGATGATCGTTCTTATTAATTGGGGCAGACTGCCAACTTCGAGACCAAAAAGAGAATTGAATAGGACGTATAAGCTGATTGCGATAACAGCCGCTGCTGCTACAAAGACGACAAGGCTAAGGGGGCTTCCGCGAAGACTGTCATCCCCATAACGCAAGAAAGCAATTCCAAATCCAACTGCAGCGAGAATCAGTGCCCACTGTCCGACGGGTCCATTTGATGATGGCGAAAGATCCAAGAGCAGTCCGCCAAAGAAGCCGGCTACTGCCCCATTCTCTGGTGAGCTCAGAGCTGACCACGAGAGGAGGAAAATGAGGAAAAGTGAGAAGCCGCCTAGAGGTAAATGAACCTGATCAATGACCATTAATTCAATCAGATAAACGACTAAGAAAATCGCCGCGGTGTAGGACCCTCTTCTGGTATACATCTGAACCTATTTTTTAGGTGTTGGTTTGGCAGAAGGAGAAAAGGATCCCGAGACCAACGGCGCTGGAGTCACGTAGACCGTGACTGTTGGAATCGGTTGGGGGGTCGGCTTTGCAGGTACAAGAGAATCGCGTGGGTCGACAACTGGAGCCTTCACGACAACCGCGACCACTGAAAGTGCATGCATGCGAGTGAAAAATTTAACCTCGGCCATCTGAGAGATGAGTCCAGCAGAGTTAGGAACTGCCGTTACTACTCCCACAGGAACGCCCGGTACAAAGGGCTTGCCGCCTTCGCTGCCACGAGCGAGTAAGACATCTCCCACTTTGACTGAAGATTGACTATCTAGAAGTTGGAGCGTCGCCCTGTCTGTTCCTTGTCCGCTGAGAATCCCGATTTCTTGACTCCCTGCGATCCGAACTCCGACGCGGAATCCAGGGTCAGACTCAAGGAGCACCAATGCGGTTGACGAGTAAACTTCCTTTACGACGCCAACCAAACCGTCTCCACCGATCACAGTCATATCACGAGTGAGTTGTGCGTTTGCCCCAATATCTATCGTGATTGACTGGCTGAAGGAGCCGCTCATGCCCTGTGAAATAACCTTTGCACTTACAATTTTGTAACCGCCAGTGCCAGCAAGGTTAAGAATTGATTTCAATTGCTTTATCTGATTGTCGGTGCTTTTGCGGTCAATGAGACTGGCGCGAAGCTTGGCATTCTGATCTTCGAGACTCTTCAATTGAGCGCGCGTTCGACCAAGACGGGAGACATCAGAGAAGAAATTCCCAATCGGATTAAATGCGGTACTCGCTGCCCTCTGAAATGGACCTAAGAGACTTTGAGTTCCGCTGCGCAGTCCGGTAACAAGTTGTACTCCGCGAAGATCCAAAGTGATCAGAAAAAGGGAGGTGACGATTAAGGTCACCAGCAACAGGCGACTTCTGTTGTCGCCGCCATATCGCATGATGGGTCACCTATCGACGGGGTTCGGAGATCAAGACTTTCTCTAAAGCCTCAAATTCTTCGATACATTTTCC
>JACPZY010000161.1 GCA_016195215.1 Actinomycetota bacterium
AATGGTGCGCTACAACGATTCATCAATATCTATGTCAATGACGAAGATGTTCGATTTCTGGGCGGATTGGAATCACCCACGAAGGCCGGCGACTCGATAACGATCCTTCCAGCGGTCGCGGGTGGTTAATTCTTCAAGGGTAGGCTTGCTCACGTGATCGACACCCCGATTGGAATTTTTGATTCTGGAGTTGGTGGTTTAACAGTCGCACGTTCGATCCTCGATCAACTTCCGCATGAGTCAATTCTTTATATCGGTGACACGGCACGGGCACCTTACGGTCCGCGCCCACTAGCCGAAGTTCGCACCTTTGCCTTGGAGTCATTGGATTTCCTTGTTGATCAAGGTGTCAAGGCGTTGGTTATTGCTTGCAACACGGCAAGCGCCGCGATGCTACGTGATGCCCGAGAACGTTACTCGGTTCCCGTTGTAGAGGTCATTCAGCCTGCCGTGCGGCGCGCAGTTGCCGCCACTCGCACTGGAAGGATCGGAGTGATAGGAACTCGGGCGACGATTGACTCCCAGGCGTACCCTGATGCATTTGCTGCCGCGCCACATTTGAAGATTACTTCCGTTGCGTGCCCGCTTTTCGTCGAATATGTAGAACGCGGTGAGACCTCTGGGGGTGCCATAACTGAAATTGCTCGCGAGTATTTAGCACCAGTTATGACCGCCGATGTAGACACTCTCGTACTTGGTTGTACTCATTACCCATTACTCACGGGCGTTATCTCATATGTTATGGGAAACGGAGTATCACTCGTCTCAAGTGCGGAAGAAACCGCCAAGGATCTCTATCGAGTGTTAATCGAAAATTCACTTCTGCGAAATTCTCAATCTTCGCCACCAGTTCGACGATTCTTGGCAACAGGAGATGCATTCGCTTTTGAGAAGTTGGCCAGAAGGTTTCTGGGTCCAGAGGTCGGCGGAGTTGAGCATAAGGATCTATAGGCTATTTCAATACAGATTAAGAATTGAAATCGGAACTCAGAGAAGAATGAAAGTGGGAGAGAATGGCTCGGATAGACGGAAGAGGAAATGCTGATCTACGCCAGATAAAGATCACGCGGAGCTGGCTCGATCATGCAGAGGGATCGGTTCTTGTGGAATTTGGAAAAACTCGGGTTCTCTGCGTTGCCTCTTTTACTCCCGGAGTTCCACGTTGGCTAAAAGATTCTGGAAAGGGGTGGGTCACTTCCGAGTATGCAATGTTGCCTCGTGCCACCCATACCCGCTCTGATCGAGAGAGCGTCAAAGGAAAATTAGGTGGTCGAACCCAGGAAATTTCGCGACTTGTTGGTCGCTCGTTACGCTCAATCGTTAACATGAAAGAACTAGGCGAGAACACCATCGTCATTGATTGTGACGTCCTCCAAGCTGATGGCGGAACTCGAACTGCGGCAATCACTGGCGCCTATGTCGCCCTGGCTGATGCGATTGTTTGGGCGAAGGAGAAAGGTCATATTCCGGCAAAGGCTGAGCCATTCACTGACTCCGTATCGGCCATTAGTGTTGGAATTATTGACGGCGTACCGATGCTCGACCTTTGCTATGAAGAAGATGTACGGGCTGATACCGATATGAATGTGGTCTGTAGCGGAGATGGTCGCTTTATTGAAGTTCAGGGGACCGCAGAAGGTCAACCCTTTGATCGAGTTCTCCTCGATGGACTGTTAGACCTTGCCGTGCAGGGGTGCAGAGAACTCAAGGCACTTCAACTCAAAGCCCTCGAGAAGTAGATCTTGCACTATGTCACGTCAACAGGTAGTTCTTGCTACACGCAACCTCGGAAAGATTGAAGAATTTAGGCGGATTCTCGATGAGATCCATTCGGATTCTATTGATCTGGTTGGACTCGAACATTTCCCCGAGTTGGAGGACGTCGAGGAGACCGGCGAGACTTTCCTTGAGAATGCTCTTTTGAAAGCACGGACGGTCTGCTCCGAGACAGGCCTGCCCTCGATCGCAGACGACAGCGGTTTATGTATAGATGCACTCGACGGATCACCTGGCATTTTCTCCGCGCGCTGGTCGGGAGTTCATGGCAATGATCGGGCAAATATTGAGAAGGTGCTCAAAGAACTTTATTCAATTCCAGCCCAAGAGCGAGGAGCGCACTTCACCTGTGTCAGCGCTTTCGTGATGCCAGATGGCTCTGAAACTACTGCAGAAGGCATCCTCCAAGGTCTTATATTGACGGAGCCCATGGGCGATCATGGATTTGGTTACGACCCGATCTTTCGACCACTGGGAAGCGCGCTTTCGCTCGCACAACTCAACGCTAGAGAGAAGGACTCAATGAGCCATAGAGGAAAGTCTCTTCGCGCAATTGCACCTCGGGTAGCGGCAATGCTTGGCACCCTGGGGTAACCTTCTCCCATAAGCGTGCCCGTCCTGAAGTACGTACTACTACCCAAGGAGTAACTGTGGCTGTAAAGAAAGCAACCGCTAAGAGGTCCGTAGCGAAGAAGGCAGTGGCTAAAAAATCTGCGAGAAGGAAGGCACCCGCTAAGAAGTCCGTAGCTAAGAAGTCCACAGTTAAGTGGAGTGCCGTTAAGAAAGCTGCGGTCAAGAAAGCTGCGGTCAAGAAAGCTGCGGTTAAGAAAGCTGCGGTTAAGAAAGCTGCGGTCAAGAAAGCTGCGGTCAAGAAAGCTGCGGTCAAGAAATCTACCGTTGAGAGAATTGTTATTCCTGAAGCGCCGATCACTACACGTACTTCACGCGTTGAAATAGTTTCAACCCCAACGCCTGCGCCCGCTCCCGCTCCCGCTCCTGTAACCATTCCTGCATCGACTCAAGCAATCATCCCAGTGAAGAAGCAGGGTGCATCTGGGCGGGTAATTTTCGCCGTTGTAGTAGGTCTCGTTATTTTGGGATTAATCGTCTGGTCACAGGCAAATTCCAAGAAGGATAATGGAGCTAATCCTCTTCCAAGTGCGACATCAACTGCTACTCCTACAGCCTCTGAGACACCTTCTGCTATGCCGAGTGCAACAGAGAGTTCGGCAGCACTTGCTGCACACGAGGCCCCGCAGGGCGTCGTTGCCCAGTACACACCAAGCGGTGCAACGATTTTCTGGAAGGCACCAGCTGCCATCGACGGTCTTACCGGATATAACATTGAGATCTCGCTGAGCAATGGGCCATGGAAATTGATTTCTACGGTACCCACTTCTCAACTTTCATTGGATGTTCAGAAAGATAGCACTACAGGTTGGACATCCTTTAAAGTTTCAAGTGTCTACTCTGACTCCATAATTACTCCAGCTAAGGCCTTCGGTCTACCTGGTACCTATTCCTAGTTCTCTATAGGGGACTGCTCTCTTAGCAAATTTGATCGAATAATTCTTAAAACTGTGCAGACTATTTTCTTTTGGTCTTGTTGAGCGCGCTCATAATGGCGTTTACATAGGCAGTAATTCCTTCAGGAGCCAAATGGACGCCATCTGGGCCAAAGTACTCAGGATGACCTTTGGAGAGGGTATTCCAATCTACAACAGTGGCCTGCGGGTAGTTTCTTGCAATCTCATCAATCAGAAGGTTATTGGGATCGCGCCAGGAGCGCGGAACTGCCGTATTTACAATGACAATTTGAGGCTGGTCTTTCACTTCGCCAAAAACAGCGGCTACTTCCTCTCGCGTCAGTCGATTGTTATTCCCTAAGTCGAGGATTACCGGCGAGTTTTTCATGGATGATTTATCGCGGCGGAGCACGGTAATTAATTCATTCGCTTGGCGACCGACGCGTGCATTTATTAGGC
>JACPZY010000164.1 GCA_016195215.1 Actinomycetota bacterium
AACTGGCTTCATTCCAAGCATCGCGGCACCCACCGCGGCTCCCGTGAAACCCATCTCCGAAATCGGAGTATCGCGAACACGGAGAGGCCCGAATTCCTTCAGCAATCCTTCCGAGGTTTTGAAAGGACCTTCTGCCTCGGCGACATCTTCGCCAAAGAGCATGACCGAAGGATCAGCTCTCATCTCATCAGTGAAGGCAGCGACGATCGCCTGTCGGAATCTCATTGCGCTCATCTCCATCCCTTCATATCCTTTTTGATGCCAAGATCGGGGGTAGACGTTCGGCTGGAAACGTTTGCTAGGATATTGGGGTGATCACGCGAAAGTCAAGGTTCTCATGAGCAGAACTCCGCCTGGGAGACTCGGCGCCACCGAACTCCCCTACCTGTCGTGAGAGTTCTCGGTGCAACGTCGAATAGTGCCGGGACGGAGCACTGCGCCTCATCTTGATGAGCTGGATTAGTACATCAACTGTCCGCCGGAGACGTTGACCACGGTTCCCGTTACAAATGTCGATGCTTCAGAGGCGAGAAATAGAACAGCTCCAACCATCTCATCTGGTTCAGCCAAACGCCCCATCGGAATGAGATCGATAAAAGATTGAAGGGCCTCTGCGCTCATCGTGTCAACCATCATTGAAGTATCCACGCCACCAGGTGAGACAGAATTGACGCGCACACCTTCAAGTGCAAATGAGCGAGCCAGGCCCTTTGTCATCGAGACAACTCCACCCTTACTCGCGGCGTACACAACGGAACCGCCATAGCCGCCCGACCACCAGCCTTGCGATGAGAAATTAATGATCGATCCTTTTGTACCCGCAGCTTTGAACGAGTCACGCGCCGTCCGATTGAGAAAGAATGTAGCTTTGAGATTTACGTCTATCTGAAGGTCCCAATCTGCTTCAGTCACATCATCAACCGTTACGCGGCGACGAAGCACGGCGGCGCAATGTGCAAGTGCGACCAGCGGTGCCATCTTCTGTGCCTGCGCAAAAATTGACGCATGAGTCGAAATATCTGCTAGATCGACTTCATAAATCTCATGTCCTGCGCCAGGAAGCAAGTCAGATACCTCGCGAAGTGGAGAGCCCGGAACGTCCACAAGCAAGACTTTGCTTCCCGCTTCGGCGAAGCCTTTGGCGACAGCGCGTCCGATACCGCCAGCAGCGCCCGTCACGACAACGCTCTTGCCTTCTAGCCCGGCATCATTTCTCCACATGCGCATCCCTTTCCGTTTGACCCTCTGCCCGAAGGAAGAAGTCGTTGTATTAATTTCTTAGCAATTCCTTCACCCGATTCCAGAGTTCGGGTCCACTCTCGCCACTGATAAGCGAATCCGAAAGCGCCTCTATCTCTGAAAGTCGATTCCCAACCATTGTGCTCCACTTAAAATTTCGCCAATAGCCTTCCTGCGGATCCTGGAAATCAATTCCCGGAGGCGAGTAAATCGTCTCGGAGTCCTGACCCGTTGACGTTCTAATAGAAATGCTTGCCGCACCAAACGGGAGTTGGGCGGTCGAAATCCTCACACGATCCAAATACTCATCATTCGGATACAAATCAGTTGGATCCTTTGAGGCCCAAGCTGCAGATACTGCCGCCCTTACATCCCACCAGAATCCGCCTCGACTCCCATCAAGCCAACCTATAGTGTCTTGCGAAAGGCCGATTACTAGATCTTCTAAGTGATCAAAATTTCTCTGCGCAAGGAGCGTTGTCGCTAAGACTGCAGACTGAGCAAACCCCGCGATTGGAAAGAGGCGAAGGGCAGTTGTTGGCACTCCATTGACGGCGAGATTGGCATCCAAGGGAAAATCTGAGGCATTGAAGAGTTCCAATACTCCAAAGGCCCCGTCCCATATGTTCTCAACGGCTGCCGCCCCCGAAATTGCAGCCATCGCTGCCATCGTCCCCAGAGTTGTGGCGGCCGAACGATTAAATGCAGATGCACCGTTTCTCTCTCGCGGAGCAAGTGCACTTCCACCCATATTGGCACCGGCCAATTGCAGCGCCCTTTGATGCACCGCACTTGAATGCCCGAGAGATACGGATGCGGCACTCGCTGCTGCGAAAGTGCCCGCTGTGGCTGTCACGTGCCACTTAGCACGATGAGCAACTCCAAGAAAATTACCAATCGATGCACTACTTCGAAATCCGGCCAGCGCCGCTTCCATAAAATTCGTTCGCGTCTTCTCGTGAATCAACCCAAGTGCGAAGAGTGTCGACCAGATAACCGACCCTGGATGAGTACCGATCGTCCAATCAATGTCATCGCGATCACTCTGAGTGGATTGGAGTGCCAACCACGCTCCCAATCCGAGGACTCCATCTTCTGATAAAGACGATCTCGTCGATGAGTTCGCTTGAGAAGCATGCGCCACGCAAACTAAATAATCGGTTAAAAGGATCTCTAATCGATCAAGAATCTCCTGTGATCGATCTAATGTTGAAAGGTCACTTAATTCTCGAAGGAGGACATTTCCGCGGGGTTGATCACCCTGCCCCATCTCACAATCCACCATCAGTACTTGTGCGCACCGTAAATTTCGTCTCAATTATCGATTCGCTTGGCTCTTTTCCGTTGAGCATCTCAAGCATCAAATGCGCCGCTTCCCCACCCATCGCTTTTGCATCGCGATAAACAGATGAGATTGGCGGTGTGAATACATCAAATAACGGCCATTCATCAATTGCCACGAAGGCGATGTCTTTACCGATTTGGAGTCCTAGCTCATTGAGTGCTCGAAGTGCACCTGCTGTCGAGCCAATCCCACCAGTGATAAGCGCCGTTGGGCGAGGGGTTTTTGCCAAGAAATTGCGGGTATGAATAAGTGCATACTCTGCATCAAACCCGCCAAGTGCCATCCACTTCTCCGGCACGGGGCGCCCGGCATCCTGGAAGGCGGCACGAAAGCCACGAAGGCGATCACGCGTCGTATAAACATTCTCTGCGCCAGTCACGAATGCAACCTCTTCATGGCCCATTTTGATGAGGTGTGCGGTAGCGTCGTAAACGCCCGTGTAATGGTCGGTGATGACTGCACTGGCATTGAGATCTTTCATCTCGCGATCCAGAAGTACTAGTGGTCTACGCAGAGAAAGGATCGTCTTCTTGATGTATGGCGAGTCTTCCGCCACAAGTGAGGCAATAACGCCATCAACTCGTCGTCGGCGAAGAAGTAGCAAATTCTTCGATTCCGTCTCTACGCTTCCATCGGAGTTCATCAAAATCATTGAATAACCGTTGCGGCGCAATTCCTGTTCGCATGCGCGGGCAACAAGAGCGAAAAGTGGGTTTGCGATATCCCGAATAATAAAGCCGATGGTGCGAGTGGTCCCACTGCGTAGCGACTGTGCCAGCAAATCGGGCTCGTAACCAAGAGCCTCCACCGCTTCCTCTACCTTCTGCCGCATGGCAGGTGAGACATCAGGGTGTCCTGTTAGGGTACGCGAAACACTTGAGAGAGCGACTCCGGCCCGCGCGGCCACATGGCGGATCGTGACCTGTTCGCCGTCCATTTCCCCTGAACTCACTACTGCCCTCCACACTTTCGTCTCGATCTTTAAGAAGACCCTGGACCATTATTGGCCCTAAAGCCAGCCTTGACACTGCCTTTATTTCTCGTAAGATGGAACCGATTCCAGAATCATGGCAGAGTTCCAGGGAAATTACGAGGGCAGAGGAAACTTGATGGATTACACGATCACCCGCATTGAAACCGAGCAGATCCGAGTTCCACTTGAGCGCGTCTATCGCGGAAGCCACTACAAAATGAGCCACCGCTCCACCATTATCACCAGGGTTTACACCGCCGGAGGTCTAGTTGGCGAAGCCTACGCTGGAGATGAGGATGGCGGCCTGGCAGAGATCGATGGAATTATTCACGGAGAAATTGCCCCTGCACTTCTTGGGCAGGATGCCTCTGCGATCGAACTCTGCTGGGAATTAGCTCGCCCTGCCACCTGGAATATTCTGCGAGACCGGCGACTTGGCCTAGTCGCCTGCGCCTCTTTCGATCTCACACTCTGGGATCTCTTTGCACGCTCCCTTGAGGTGCCGCTCTGGAAATTATGGGGTGGATACCGTTCACGGATTCCCGTGATCGCAATTGGCGGCTACTACGGTAGCGATCTCACCATCAGGGAAGAGATTGAATACCTCCTCAAAGAGGAATTTGCTGGAATGAAATTTAAGATTGGTGGGCTCTCCCCTGAAGAAGATGCCAAACGCTTTAAAGAAGCGCGTGCTGTAGGCGGAGATAGCTTCCGTATTGCCGTTGATGCCAATCAGGGGTACACGCCTGCCGAAGCAATTCGCTTCTCCCGTATCGTCCACGATGACAACCTCCTCTGGTTTGAAGAACCTTGCCAATGGCAGAACGATCGACGAGGAATGCGCGATGTACGTTTCGCCGGGAGTGTCGCTGTCACAGCGGGGCAGAGTGAGTTCTCCGCCGCAGGCTGTCGCGACCTCATGGAGTCTGGCTCCATTGATTACTGCAATTTTGATTCATCGTGGTCGGGCGGCCCCACTGAATGGCGCAAAGTAGCCGCGATGGCGACCGTTTACGACGTAAAGATGGCGCACCACGAAGAACCACAAGTTGCTTCACACCTGCTTGCATCTATTCCGCACGGAACATACCTTGAGTATTTTCATCCAAAGCGGGACCCGATCTGGCACAACCTCATTGCAAATCGTCCAGAACTCAAAGACGGACATATCCAATTGACCGATCGTCCCGGGCTAGGGTGGGAATTGGATAAGGAATACATCGCCAAATATCGGCTCTCAGAGCGCGTCAGTGGCGAGAACTAGAAGATTTTCATCTTCGATCGATCCAATTCTAGAAACTAGGGCCATTTAGTTGGGTAATTCCACTCTGGTTTTAGGAAGTTTCCAATATAGAAATGTAAGTCCAATACCTATCACCACCAGGCCCATAGATAGGCTCATAATTGGCGTGAGAAGTCTGCTTAGAATTTTAGGAGCTGTTTGTTGTACGTATAGAGCACCCTCAGAATCTTCTATCGCTTTCTTAGCCAGCACTGGCGTTACAAATCTAATTGCCAAACCGATCAGACCGACTGTGATGAAGTGAACTCCAAAGGTCCGAATAATTCCTTTACCCTTGAGGAGGTAGAGGCCAACGAGCAGGAGAAGCCAGAGAACCCAGACGAACAACGCAAGATGAAATGCGTCTTTGACTTGTGTAATTGCTTCTGACTGCTTACCCAAATCAATCACAGTAGATTTGAGATCTGCCAAGTATTTTCTAGAGATAAGCGTGCTTTTTGCTACTTCATTGACCTTCATTGCAATCACATCTGCGAGTGGCGCGAAGTCGATGCTCACTGATGTTGCGCCGTTCAAAACTGCTTCAGCTATTCTATTCAAAATGGACGAGACAGCCTTCTCGAATTCGGCGGAAGACCCCAATGAGGCAATGGTGCTCTCGATTTTCGCCCGATTTCTTCTAACCTCCGTGGCGACGTTGGGATCGGCACTCTTGATAAATACGTCAACAATAGAATTTGTCGAGGTCTGATCTGTTGAGACTTCCTTGACGAGCGTCGCGGCTAAGTTGCCGACATGATTGAGATTATTTATCACGAGGTTGGTGGATGTCACGAGAAGGGCGACCAGCAGGAGCGGCCAGGCCAGCGTTGATAGAAAACCAACGAGTACCCTTCTGCCAACAGCCACGAAATCCCCCATTTCCGTGAGAAAATTCTAAGGGGAATAATCAGATTATTGAGAGTTCTTCCAATTTAGCTTTCAATCTGATGTCGGATGGCTCGGTCAGATGCGTTCCATCTGGAAATAGAATCACTGGAATTGATTTGAAACCGCCGTTGATTTCCATCACTCTTTCAAGCGCCTGCGGGTTACCGTCGACCTCAATGACTGAGTAGTTGACTCCAAGTGAGTCCAGAAGTCTCTTGGAACGCGTGCAGTCACTGCAATGCTCCCCCGAATACATTGTTATCTCAGTCGAACTAATTGAGATCAAAGGTCTAGAAAATTCTCGAGGCCATAAGTGAGACCAGAATGTTCGCCAATTTCTCGAACACCAATAAGCACGCCTGGCATGAAACTAGCTCGATCGAGAGAATCGTGACGGATGGTCAAAGTCTCTCCAAGTCCCCCGAAGAGAACTTCCTGATGGGCGATGAGTCCTCTGAGTCGAACTGAGTGGATCGGCACGTCCCCGACTTTTACCCCGCGGGCGCCGTCAAGTGCCACGCTTGTCGCATCGGGCATCGGTGCAGATCCCACTTCGGATCGCGCTTGAGTAATGAGTTCGGCGGTGCGGGCAGATGTTCCACTAGGTGCATCCACCTTGGTC
>JACPZY010000165.1 GCA_016195215.1 Actinomycetota bacterium
GTCATCATGGAAACTCGGCCAATCTCGGCAACCAAGCGTTGGCGTGTGGTCGAGATCATCGAGAAGGCCAAGTAGGGGGCATAGAAAATGATTCAGCAAGAGTCCCGCCTACGCGTTGCGGACAACACGGGAGCCAAAGAGCTTCTCTGTATCCGCGTTCTCGGTGGCTCCAAACGACGCTATGCCGGTATTGGAGACATCATCGTCTGTACCGTCAAGGACGCAATTCCTGGCGGACAAGTGAAGAAGGGTGAGGTCGTCAAGGCCGTCATCGTTCGCACCGTAAAGGAGCGCCGTCGTCCAGACGGTTCCTACATCAAATTTGATGAGAATGCTGCAGTCATCTTGAAAGCAGATGGCGAACCACGCGGCACTCGTATCTTCGGACCTGTCGCGCGTGAACTTCGCGATAAGCGTTTTATGAAGATCATCTCGCTAGCGCCGGAGGTGCTCTAAATATGGCCAAGATTAAGAAGGGCGACACCGTACTTGTTATCGCTGGGAAAAATAAAGGCGTAACAGGCAAGGTTCTCGACTTGGATTCCAAGCGGATACTGGTTGAAGGCGTCAATCGCGTAAAGAAGCACACCCGCGAAACAACGGGTGATCGCGGTGCGAAGGTCGGCGGCATCATGACCGTTGAGGCTTCCATCGCAATTTCAAATGTCATGCTCGTTGATGAGGACGGTAAGGCCACTCGCCTCGGCGCTCGCAAAGACGAAGCCGGCAAGAACGTGCGAATTTCCCGTCGCACCGGAAAGGACGTCTGATGTCAACGAGCGAACTAGTACGCCTCAAGGGGCGCTATCGGAGCGAGATTGCTCCAGCCCTCAAGGCTCAATTTGGTTACAAGAACGTGATGCAGATTCCAACCCTGACCAAAGTAGTAGTCAACATGGGTGTTGGCGAGGCAGCACGTGATGCCAAGTTAATTGAAGGCGCAATCCGCGATCTCACCACGATCACGGGCCAGAAGCCACAGGTCACCAAGTCACGCAAGTCAATCGCGCAGTTCAAGTTGCGCGAGAACATGCCAATTGGCGCACACGTGACTCTCCGCGGAGACCGTATGTGGGAGTTCACAGATCGCCTACTTTCCATCTCCTTGCCACGTATCCGCGATTTCCGTGGACTTTCACCGAAGCAGTTTGATGGAAAAGGCAACTACACCTTTGGTCTCACCGAACAAGTTGTCTTCCCTGAGATCCAACAGGACAAAGTTGATCGCCCGCGCGGTATGGACATCACTTTTGTCACCACCGCAAAGAACGATGAAGAAGGTCGCGCACTGCTAAAGGCGCTCGGCTTTCCTTTCAAGGAGAACTAATGGCTAAGACATCGCTCAAAGTAAAAGCTGCCCGTAAGCCAAAGTTCAAGGTTCGCGGATATACACGTTGTCAGCGCTGCGGGCGTCCGCATGCTGTCTACCAAAAATTTGGAATCTGCCGCATCTGCTTCCGAGAGATGGCACATCGCGGCGAACTTCCTGGTATCACCAAGGCTTCTTGGTAAGGCTCCTAGTAACTAACCCAACAACTACGAAAAAGGTCCTTTAATCAAATGACAGCGATCATTGTTAGGGAAACCGGTTCGAGAAAGGCCACAGGCCACGTATGACAATGACAGATCCGATTGCGGACATGCTTACGCGTCTGCGTAACGCAAACTCTGCTTACCATGACTCCGTTTCCATGCCCTCGTCATCGGTCAAGACGCGAATCGCAACAATTCTTCAGCAGGAGGGTTTCATTTCCGGGTTCCGTGTTGATGCCAATACAAATGGCGTTGGCAAGACACTCGTTCTTGACCTGAAATTCGGACCTAATCGCGAGCGTTCGATAGCTGGACTTCGTCGGGTGAGCAAGCCAGGACTCCGTGTTTATGCAAAGTCCACCGCACTGCCAAAAGTTCTTGGCGGTCTAGGCGTTGCCATTATTTCAACTTCTTCTGGATTGCTTACTGATAAGCAGGCCAACAAACAGGGCGTAGGCGGAGAAGTTCTCGCCTATGTGTGGTAATTGATATGTCACGTATCGGTCGTATGCCAATTACCCTGCCAGCAGGAGTCGAAGTAACAATCGCTGGACAAGACGTTGCAGTCAAGGGACCTA
>JACPZY010000034.1 GCA_016195215.1 Actinomycetota bacterium
GTGACCTTGGGATCGGGGACGTTGTCCTTAGGCGGCGATAATACCTCTCAAACGTTCTCCGGAAGCATCCAAAACACAGGCGGAGTGACAAAAACCGGAACAGGAACGTTTACGGTCAGTGGCTCTAACAGTTATTCGGGTACTACCCTGGTGAGTGGGGGGACTTTGCAAGCAGGAGCAGCAAATGCATTTTCTCCTAACTCTCTTGTCAATGTGACGGGCACTTTGGGTCTCAATAATAATTCTAACGTGATCGCCAATCTCACGGGATCAGGCACTGTGACCTTGGGATCGGGAACGCTCTCTTTGGGTGGCGACAATAACTCTGAAACATTTTCCGGAGGGATCAGCGGCACAGGCGGAGTGACGAAAACTGGCACTGGAACATTTACGTTAAGCGGAACAAGCAATACTTACAGCGGCGCCACGACTGTTAATGGAGGGGTATTGCAAGCGGGAGTGGCCAACAGCTTTTCTTCTAGCTCCGATGTGACTTTAGCGAATACTTTAGGAGTGGCGCTCGATTTGAACAATTTTTCCAATACCATAGGGAGTCTAGCAGGAGGAGGAGGCACTGGGGGGAATGTGACGGGGGGAATGTGACGCTCGGTACTGCTACCTTGACAGTCGGAGGAACGGGAGCTACGACGAGCTTTAGCGGCAATATTACGGGCGCTAGCGGTAGTTTGATCAAGACAGGAGGGGGTACCTTCACCATGGGAGGCACAAACTCCTACGGAGGAGGGACGCAGATCAACCAAGGGACAGTATCGATTAGCGCGTCCACGAATATCGGTTCGGGGGGCATCAGCTTTACAGGAAATAGCACGTTGCAGCTGACCAGCGGAACGACCCTTGCTAATGCAATCACATTAAATAGCGGAGTGACTGGCACGATCAATACAGCAGGGGCCAATTCTACCCTGAATGGAGCCATCACGGGTTCGGGGGGGCTCACAAAAAGCAATACGGGGATTTTGACCTTGGGTTCCACGAGCAATAACTACACGGGTACTACGACCGTGACAGGAGGCACGTTACAACCAGGTGGGGCCAACACATTGTCCAGCACGAGCTCGATCCAGATAGTTACCAGCGGCTCTTTGGATCTCAACAATTTCTCCAATAGTGTTGCCACAATAGCAGTAGCCGGCGGTACGGGGAGTGTGACCTTGGGCTCTGGGAATTTAACACTGGCCTCCAATTCTCAAACGAGCGACATCACTCTACCGATCAGCGGATCGGGACAATTGATTTCTAATAATACCACGTTAAGATTGAGAGGGAATAACAGCTCTTTTTCCGGCGGCATTGTGATGAACCAAGGGACTTTGTTCAGCGTCAGCGACCATTATGGGCACTCTTCTACAACCCATCACCAATAGCAATGGGACAGTGATTTTCAGTATTACTACCTTGAATGCAACCAATACCTATGCAGGTGCGACCATAGCGGGTCTGGGGTTAAGTAATGGGATGACTGCAGGGGGAACGAATGTGTTTTCTCCTAATTCTATTGTGACTCTTTCTAACGGTGCCGCGACTCTGATCAATTTGAATGGATTTTCCAATGTGATTGGAGGTTTAGCGGGAGGCACTGCTTCTGGCATTGTTTCACTGGGGAATCAGACCCTCACCTTGGGAAACAGTGTGAGCACGAGCTGTGCGGGGACCATCACGGGAACGGGCGGAGTGATCGTCAAGCAAGGAAGCGGCACGTTCACGCCGACCGGCACAAATACGTATTCAGGGGGAACGCAAATTTTGGCCGGAGCGATCTCCATTGCGACTCCCACGAATATTGGCTCTGGGGGGGTGACCTTTACAGGCAATAGTAGCTTGATCTTGAATACGGCAATGGACTTTAATCTTCCCATTTCTCTCAACAATGCCGTGGAAGGCGATATCGATACAGATGGAGTCAATTCGACGATTTCCAGTGCGATTTCTGGAGCTGGAATTTTGGGCAAGCTCAATAGCGGCACTCTCACCCTCACCAATGCGAGCAATAATTACTCCGGAGGCACGAACATCAATGCAGGGACTCTTTCCATCAGCGCACCGACGCATATTGGCACGGGAGCGATTACCTTTACTGGCAATAGTACTTTGCAGATCACCAGTGGGATGACGCTATCGAATAACGTGGTATTCAATGCAGCGGTCATTGGAACCCTCGATACGGCAGGCCTGAACTCGACCCTCAACGGATCGCTCACCGGATCAGGCGGAGTCACCAAGATCAGCACCGGCATTCTGACACTGGATGGAGTAGGGACCAACTATGCCGGCACAACGCTGATTTCCATAGGAACTTGGCAAGCAGGCATCGCCAGCGCCTTCTCTGCGAACTCTGCGGTCACTGTGAGTGCCAGCACAACGCTTGATTTGAATGGCTTTTCCAATACTGTGGCGAATCTGAGCGGCGCTGGGGCAGTGACGCTCGGAGCTGGAACGCTCACCTTAGGCAGCGATGGGAACTCCCAGACGTTTTCGGGCAGTATTACGGGCAGTACGGGGGGGCTGACGAAAACAGGAGCCGGTACGTTCACCTTGAGTGGATCGAGTAGTTATTCAGGAGCCACGCAGGTCAATCAAGGCACGTATCAAGCAGGTGCTGTGAATGCTTTTGCCGCAAATTCCGTGTTTAACGTGGCAGGGACTCTCGATTTAAATGGGCACAGCAACACGATCACCAACTTGTCGGGTGCAGGAGCAGTGATGCTCGGCGCTGGAACGCTTACCTTTGGCAGTGATGGGAACTCCCAGACGTTTTCGGGGAGTATTACCGGTAGTACAGGAGGCCTGATAAAAACAGGAGCCGGTACATTCACGTTAAACAGCTCGAGCTATTCAGGAGCCACCCAGGTCAATCAAGGCACGTTTCAGGCTAGTGCCGCCAATGCTTTTGCTGCGAATTCTGCATTTAGTGTTGCCGGGACTCTCGACTTAAATGGGTACAGCAACACGATTGCGAATCTCTCGGGTGCAGGAGCAGTCACGCTCGGAACCGGAACGCTCACCTTTGGCGGTGATGGGAACTCCCAGACGTTTTCGGGAAGTATTCCGGGAAGTTCCGGCGGCCTGACAAAAACAGGAGCCGGTACATTCACGTTAAACAGCTCGAGCTATTCAGGAGTCACGCAGGTCAATCAAGGCATTTTCCAAGCGGGCGCTGCCAATGCTTTTGCCGCGAATTCTGCGTTTAGCGTTGCAGCGACTCTCGACTTAAATAACCACTCCAATACGATCGGCAGTCTCGCAGGAGCCGGATCGGTCAACTTAGGGTCTGCTACTTTGACTTTAGGAGGCAATGGGAGCTCTACCACTTTCAGCGGGATGATTTCAGGTACAGGAGGCCTCGTCAAAAATGGGGGAGGAACGTTTGCTTTGACGGGCAATAATAGCTACACCGGAGCGACTACCGTGGCTGGTGGCACTCTGCTCGTCAACGGAACCGTGCTGGGGCTGATAACCATCCTATCCGGAGCCAACTTACAGGGGTCGGGTACCGTCATGGAAGTAGTTGTTGACGGAGGCGGTAGTATATCGCCAGGCAATTCGATCGGCACCCTCACCGTCCTGGGCGATTACACGGGCGCTGGCGGTTCTACCTATAACTGCGAGATCAATGCTAGCGGGGCTGCTGATTTGATCAATGTCGGAGGCATTGCTACCATCGAAGGACAAATCCTCAATGTGATCCCGGACGATGGAGGGTATGGGCATTCTACTTCGTACACCATTCTACAGACCCCCTTTCTGGGCTTTCCTACGGTATTCGGCCAATTTACCTTGGTGCAAAATTCGGCTCTTCTGAGCTATTTTCTCAGTTATACAGATAACGAAGTGATCCTGACTGCGCTCAAGTTGATGTTCCCTACCCTGCCTGGAAACGCAGGGAACATGGTCAATTATATTGAATCGCTTGCCTTCTCGACAGATCCGTTCAGCGATCTAGGCCAGGTGATTTTGGCATTCTCAAATCTTACGGAACCAGCGATCACCTTAGCTGCCGATCAGCTCACCCCTGTTGCGACGAGCAATTTGCGATGGGTATTGCTCGATCAGCGAGAGGCGGCTCAGTCGATCATCCAGCGCATACAGAAAGAGTGTAGACAGAAAGCGTGCCCTTGTCCTCAGAGCGACTTCAAATGGAAGCAATGGAAATGGAAGCAAAGGCATGTAGCTGAGTGCTCGGATCGAGGAATAGGCCATGTATGGGTGCAGCCCTACGGACAGTTCTATAGCGAGCCGACAGTACAGCAATTCCCAGGTGTTGATGCGAACACGGCAGGGCTTAGCTTCGGAGTCGATGGCACCTTTGCCAATCGCTTCCTCATTGGCTTGGTTACTGGGGGCGCAACTACCTGGTACAATTGGAAAGAGGGGTTTGGCAACGGCTCTATCGATAGCTATTATCTGGGGGTCTACACCTCTTTTTTCCAGGCTGGTTTTTATGCCGATCTCTCTCTTCTGTATGGTAAGAACTGGATCCACACAAAGAGGAAAATCGGATTTGTGCAGCGAGCTGCCTATGGCAAACACCCTGCCAAAGAGTTATCGGAAGTAGTCCAAGTGGGCTATCAATTTGAGGTGCGCTCTGTTTGGATGGAGCCCTATTTCAATGTGTCGCTCTACCAAATGCATGAGAGTGCCTACAAAGAGCGGGGAGCGGCATCGATCAACCTCTCTGTGGCATCGAATCACACCAATTTTTACCGCACTGAACTGGGGTATGCGCTAAGTCGTCCCATCCCATTGGGGTTTTCGACGCTGAGTCCCTCATTCAAAGCTAGCTGGGTGCACAAGCAGGCGTACAATTGCCCCCACGACATGGTAGCGGCTTTCCAAAATCAAACCATCACCTTCGTTACGGAAGGAGATTTTCAGGTTCGCAATTTTGGGTCTGTGGGGGCGGATGTACTCTATGAAACGAAAGATCATTTTTATATCGATGCAGCTTATGTGGGAGAATTCAGCGATCAAGAAATCAACCAGACAACGAGCGTCCGACTCGGTCTGTTTTTCTAAGAGGGTG
>JACPZY010000167.1 GCA_016195215.1 Actinomycetota bacterium
AGCATTTTCTGTCGCATCAACCGCACTTGTTGCCGGAGTTGAAGTCTCCTTCTGGCTGGCGGGTGAAGCGGCATGGTACGCAATTCCAGGGCGAGCAGAAGAATTCACTCTTCCGCACTCCGCGCCATTACACGAAATGCTTGCCGCCCTTGTCGAGAATGGAACCGTCACTCTCTGCACACAGTGCGCGGTCCGTAGAAATATCCAAGAAGGTGACCAGATAAAAGGAATTCGAATAGCTGGCTCGGCAACTTTTGTGGAAGAGATAACTAGAGAGGCTACGCAGGCTCTTGTTTACTAAGGTTTAATGAATTGCCTCTTGGGTGGCCGGTATTCCCTCGACGGTCAATGTTGCTTCAATTGGAGTGCTTCTCTTAAGAACGGCGAGCGCGATTGTTCCCAGCTCGTGATGCCGGGCCACGGTCCCGACAAATCCAACCTTCACGCCATCTTTCTCTACATCCGCCCCGCGCGCCGGAATTGTTATTACGCTTCCATCTAGATGAAGCATCGCCAGACGACGCGGAGGTTTTCCAAGGTTTGCAATTTTTGCAACGGTTTCCTGTCCGCAGTAACACCCCTTATTCATATGGACAGATTTATTAAGCAATCCAAGTTCGTTAGGGATCGATTTGTAATCCGTTTCAAACCCGATCCGCGGTCTGCCCGTTGCAACGCGTTCAGCTTCTAAGGCCCAGGTGCCAACACGGAGTGCGGCTTCATTAAATTTTTGATGCCAGAGAGGAAGTTCGCTCCGAGGAACTATTGCGAAGGGGCCCCCCAGGGAATCAGAGAGACCGGGCGTTCGTACCAACGCGTACTCACCTGAGAGATCTTGAATATCGACACGGAGCATAAATTTCATTTTTTGCAGATGAGTCAGGAGTGAATCACTTCTGCCAGCATCCAACGTCAGCCAGGTTCTCTCTCCATCATCCATGAGGTTGAATTGATGCTCGATGTGACCTTGCGGATCGAGAATCAAGGCAGAGGTCCAACTCCCAGACACCAATTTTTCAAGGTGCTGCGTGGTGAGCGAGTGAAGCCAACTGAGACGATCCTGACCATTGATGCCAATGATCTCGAAGTGAGAAAGGTCTGCCCATGCCTCTCCCTTGGCCAGCGCCCGCTGCTCTTGGCTTGGTTGGCCAAAATGCCAGACTGCGCCCTTATCAGGGCCATCTTCAACGAGGACTTCAGTCACCTGCTTAATCTACTGCGGGTGGAGATTAAATGTCGTTTCGAGCGCAGTCAGCGCAAGTTCCATAGACCGCAAAGTGAGTGACATCGGTCTTAAAACCGTAGTCATCGGCAAGTGAGTTTACGAAATTCGCTGCGGCTTCAATAGGTGCATCGCCCACAGATCCACAGATACCGCAGACGAGGTGAAGATGTGTGAGCTCCTCGGCAGCGTGGTAGGTAGCGCCACCATGACCGAGGTGAGTGTGCTGCACCAGTCCAACATTCTCAAGTGTCTCGAGATTTCGGTAAACCGTTGAGAGATTGATTCCAGGATGTGTCTGGCGAACTTTCTCTGCAACTTCCTCGGGAGTGGCGTGTCCCAACTCGCGGACAGCTGCCAGCACCAACTCCCTCTGTGGCGTGAGTCGTAAACCTTTTTCGCGAAGTTCGTGCTGCTGGGCCATGTCAGCCAGTCTAACGACGGAGGCGAAGTAAGAGAAGGTAGACCTCGCACCCGAGGCAGAAGTTAAAGGCGGCGTTGAGGAACGCCGCGGCTAGTGCTGCGCTCGTTGCGACGGTAAAGAGAAGAGGAAGCCCACTCACTGAACCGATGATGCCAACAAGTGCGAATATCAATCCGACGCTCTGTGCAAATTGAGGTGGACGGATATCTTCAGTCGGGACATCACCCTTCAATCGTGGACGGACCAATCTCTTAAAAATCTCTGCATACGGCGTGAACTGTGGTCCGCGGAAAGCACCAATCGCAAATACTGTTCCTTGGAAAACCAATACCCATACCGAATTGGTAGCAAGTGCTAGCACCAATACAACCGTGGTGATGAGGGCTGAAAAGCGGGGACCGCGTGCGTCAATCGTTCTATTTTTTTCTAAGACCTTAGAAGCTAACTGCGTCATATGAGTTCCTTAAAGTTGTGTCGGGAGATGGATGTAAATGCAGAAACGCTTACATCACATCCGACACAAAGAACCCGCTATGCGGCCAAAATCCAAGAAGCGGCGCATAGTGAAATACGTGGGTTCAGAGCGGAACATGGACTAAGGGTAAAGAGAATCAATCGATTTCGCTAGTTGCGAGATCTTCGCACCTTCTAGGTATAGGCGTCTGTTAACGGAGAGAAGACAATGAATTAATTACCTGGTCGCGATTGGGCGCGCCGACTGCCCGCCCCACTTCTATTCCAGAAGAATTCAAAATCAATGTCGTCGGTGTTGAATGAATATTCAATTTTCGGACAAGATCAAGGTGCGCCTCGGCATCTATCTCAATGTACTTCACATCCGACAGCGTTGAAACGACGTTCTCCAGAAGGATCCGGGTTGCCCGGCAAGGAGTGCAGAAAGCTGACGAGAATTGAACCAGGGTCACCCTTGATCCAAGTGGCGATCCAAGTAGTTCAGCGCTGAGAGCGCCTTCTGGACCCTTTTTTGAGGTTCGTATCTTGCCTCTCGAGCGCTGATACCAGATGCCATAGACCGAAGCGAGCGAGAGAACAATAAGAATTGGAACCAGGGATTTCACGCGAGTAGTCTGGCCTATTAACTCAGAAGTTCCAAGCAAGCTACGGGAGAGGAAGTCGGTCATGGCACGCGTTCTGCTTCTCACGAACTCTCTCGGTGCAAGTGCAGAAGTGCTTCCAGCCCTTGGTCTCTTACAACACCAAGTACGTATACTTCCGGCCGAAGCAAGCGTCCTTGTAGAAGCCCCGGAGATGGATCTTCTCTTTATTGATGCCCGTCGCGACTTACCCGCAGCTAAGAGTCTTACGCGTTTACTTACCTCAACGGGCATCGGGTCGCCCGTCATTGTTATTACAACCGAAGGTGGACTCTCTGCAGTTAGTGCCGAGTGGGGAATAGATGATGTCATTCTCGACACGGCCGGTCCGGCCGAGGTAGAAGCGAGAATCCGAATTTCAATTGGCGAGCATGTTGCTATGCGTAGTGCATTGGACCCAAATGCTGGCGAGATTCGCACTGGGGATATTGTTATCGACGAAAACGCCTACACTGCAAAGGTAAAGGGGCGGACTCTCGATTTAACTTTTAAGGAGTTTGAACTTCTCAAGTATCTTGCGCAACACCCTGGCCGAGTTTTCACCCGTGCACAGCTGCTACAGGAAATTTGGGGGTATGACTACTTCGGTGGCACTCGGACCGTCGATGTTCACATCCGACGCCTCCGTGCAAAATTGGGACCTGAGTTCGAATCCATCATTGGCACAGTAAGAAATGTTGGATACCGATTTACTATGCCACCAGGAAGTAAAGAAAGCCTGCTAAGCGAGCGCGTTCAATAATTGATAGAGAATCTCGATCACCTCAATGCGACGCAGCAGCAAGGCGTTCTTGATCTAATCTCGGCGGCTACTGAGCAAGATGGAACTCCACCGATTGCCGAACATATCCTCCTTCATCTGCGCCATGGCGGCGATAAAGATGACCGCCACCTGATTCTCAAAAAAGATGGCGAGATAATGGGATATGCGCACATTGATCTCACCGATCCGGTCGCAGGTTCGAGTGCTGAGTTGGTCATCCACCCGCGTCATCGCGGCAAGGGGCTGGGGCGGACCCTTCTGGAGAGCATTTGCGAGATTACTTCCCCAAGACTCTGGTCCCATGGAGACCTGCCCAGCGCACAGAAGTTGGCCAAGGACTATGGACTGGTTCGAGTACGGAGCGTTATCCAGATGCGCCGCTCCCTCAACCACCCGTTGCCGGAGCTGGCAACGGATCTGAACTTACGGTCATTTCTGCTCGGACTTGATGATGAATCTTGGCTGGTACTGAATAACCGCGCATTCGCAGGTCATCCGGAGCAGGGTGGATGGACATTCGAAAATTTGCAGCAGAGAATGAATGAAAATTGGTTTGATCCCAGAGGCTTTCTGCTTGCCACTCGAGATACCGGCAGTTCCGAGGAACTCATCGCCTTCTGCTGGACAAAGATCCACGGTGCGCACTCACATTCGCACGATGGAGAAGGCGAGCACGGGCACGATCCCATCGGCGAAATCTATGCAATGGGAGTGGACCCCTCACATCGGGGAGAGAGAATTGGGGGCGCAATCACTATTGCAGGACTCTCCCATCTTCGCCGCGAAGGTTTGATGTCGGCCATGCTCTATGTAGATGCCGAAAATTCGACTGCCATCAAACTCTACAGAGATCTCGGATTCTCCGAGTGGGGACGTGATGTGATGTACCGGGAATCAACTCACTAAATCGGCGCAGAGCTCTCTAAAAGCCTGAGTATGGGCATCAACATCAGCATCCGTCGTCGCAGGTGACATGAGCGCCATATTGTGAAATGGCGTCAGGAGGAATCCGTCGTTGAGCAGTCGCAAGTGAATGTACTGCTCCAGTTCGAAGTCGCCAGCCTCAGCAGCTTCGCGCCCGGTCCGCGGCGCGCTAGGTTGAAAGAGGTACTCCGCCCGGGCGCCTAAGCGATTGCAGTGCCATGGAAGGTTAAATTCCTTTATCACAGCATCGACGCCATCTGCCCAACGAGTCGCAAGGGCGAACATCGCCTCGAAAGCTGCAGGAGTGAGAACTTCAGATAAAGTCGCACGCATTGCGGCCAGTGAGAGCGCATTGCCGGCCAATGTCCCTCCGATACCGCCGGTGTCAATCTGCTCAAGTAATACTCCCTGCGATATGGCATCCGCAACTTCTTGGGTCATTCCAAATGTTCCTGTAGGAATTCCTCCACCAATTGCCTTGCCGATTGTGAGGAAATCTGGCTTCAGCCCAAGGGAGCGCGTCATCCCACCCACACCCATGGAAATTGTGTGGGTCTCATCAATAATCCACATAGCACCGTACTTCTTTGCTAATTCACCTACCCCTACCAAATATCCATCATCTGGAAGGACAATGCCCACATTGGTCATCGCAGGTTCCATCAAAATTGCCGCGATATCTCCCTGCGCTAAAGCAGATTCCATCCCTACAAAATCATTGAATCCAACGACCCGGGTAGTTTCGTCGAGTGGAACCGGTGCGCCAATATTGCCCTCGCGTGCGACCGTTTTACCCGCCGAATCCAATGTTGCAAATGTTTCATCCACACTTCCGTGATAACAACGATCAATCACGATAATCTTCTTCTTTCCCGTGATGAGGCGGGAGTAGCGAATGACATGTCGATTTGCATCAGTGGCAGAGACGGTAAATTGCCATAACGGCAACCCGAAGCGAGCTCCAAGTTCGGAGGAGACGGCGAGCGCATCAGCAGTCGGCAACATTGCGGTCAAGCCCTGCGTGACCTGCTTCTGAATTGCTCTAACTGTTGGCGCGGGCGAGTGACCTGTCATCGAACCGGTATCACCGAGACAGAAATCAATGTAGGTATTCTGATCTACATCGACGAAACGCGCGCCCTTCGCGCTCTCAACAAATACGGGATATGCACCTGGCCACTTGGCCATCCACGACATTGGCACCCCACCTGGCATAACTGCCTTTGCCGACTTAAACATTTCACCGCTCTGAGGGTGTGTCTTAATAAATCGAGCTTCCTCAATTGCGGTGAGTTCGGCCAATCTTTTCCGATTTATCATTTTTCACTCTTCCGAGAATAGAAATAGGGCTTCGATGTAATGCTCTCCGACAATTCCTAAATTTGCCGCATCCGGCGGCGCAGTCTGTGGCTCGATACAGATGCCTTCCGGATCCTCGGTATATACAACCCACCACGGTGCATCGCTCTCAATATCAATTCGGGCGGCGCCTTCCCACATTATCGCCGGCACTCCGCGGATCTCCGTAAATGCGTCATCCCAAGGCTGCCGTGAAGGTTCGACTATTTTCCCCGTAGGCAGTAACTCACTATCTCTCTCCATCATTTTCAATGCGGAGAACTCGATCTTGGCACTGCCACCGCGATCGAGTTCGCGAGGAAACCAGGGGTGGAACCCCAACCATGCGGGCAGATCGCAACCGCCTGACTCGTATTCCATGCTCCAGCGGAGCGCATCATCCAGGATTTCAAAGCTCTGTTCGACGCTGCCACCTTTATATGGCGCAGGAAGTTCTAATAGGGAGCGCCCTGGGCCAATCTCTCGCCATGAGGAATGGAAACCAAAACCATGAACCGCATGCGGCGGATCGAAAGTAATTGGTAATTGGAATTCTTTACCAGCTTGATTCTTAATGATTCCATTTCGAATCCGTCCCGCCCAGGGGACCATGGGGTACCACCCATAAGTAGGCACTTCGCCTCGGAATGGAAGCGCGAATTCCATCTCACGCCATTTCAAGGAGGAGATTCGCCCGCCTTGGTCGAGGTCAATAGCGACCTGAAATTCCGCATCGTCAATGAACTGCATTTTTACTTCTCTCTACGGCGGCCTCAATTTCAGAAGTCGTTGGAGGTTGGGCACCTACACGACTACAGGTTATTGCAGCCGCATGGACGGCACAATTCAAGGTTTCGCGGAGGAGATCTCCGTGGAGATTCAAAATTCCCTTCCTTACGAGCGCATCAACAATCACTGCACCAACAGTGTCGCCAGCCCCAACTGTATCGGCTACTTCAATCGCAACGCCTTCAACATTGACGCTCTCATCGTGAGTGAAGGCGGTTATCCCACGACTGCCACGGGTGAGGACGAGAAGTTGAACTCCGAGCTCCTTAATCCTTAAAGCAATCTCAGATTCACTCTCATTTGGGTACAACCATGCAATGTCATCCTCACTTGCTTTAATGACTGTAGA
>JACPZY010000180.1 GCA_016195215.1 Actinomycetota bacterium
AGATGTCGCTCCGATCGGTAAACCCGCGAACTGGTGAAGAATTCGGCCCACCGTTTGAATCGACTTCCCCACATGCGGTCTCTGAAATCGTCGCTGCCGCCGTTCAGAGCTTCGGTATCTGGTCTGGCACTGCGCCGAGAGAACGTGCTCGAATTTTGAATGTTCTGGCAGATCGAATTGATGCAAACCTTGAAGCCCTAGTTGCCATTGCCGATTTAGAGACAGGCCTGGGTGTAGGACGTTTGAGGGGCGAAGTCGGACGGACCACCTTTCAGATCCGCACCTTCGCCAATGCCATTTCACATGGCCGATTCGTTGCGGGGAAATTGGATGCGGGTGTCGAAGCGCCTCTGCCACAAGGTCATCCAAAGTTCTTCCGGACTCTGCGGGCTATTGGTCCTGTGGCGGTATTTGGTGCCAGTAATTTCCCTTTCGCTTTCAGCATCCTGGGAGGGGACACTGCCTCTGCATTAGCGGCGGGGTCTTCGGTAATTATCAAGGCTCACCCCGCTCACCCTCAAACATCCCAACTTACCTACGAGATTGCCGTGAAAGCTCTCGTAGAGGCGGGAGCGCCCGCCAACCTCGTTGGAATCGGACATGGATTCGAATTTGGTAAATTGGTGATAACAGACTCCCGCGTAGGTGCCGGTGCATTTACTGGTTCGCGTGCCGGCGGTCGAGCGCTATTTGATTTAGCACAATCTCGTGAATTTCCAATTCCTTTTTATGGCGAATTGGGGAGTGTTAATCCGGTTGTGGTGAGCAATAGTGGTATTTCTGATCCCGCGATATTTGCAGGGGCGTACTTGGACTCCCTACTGCTTGGAAATGGGCAGTACTGCACGAATCCGAGCATTCTCTTAGTTCCGGAGAATGAGCATTTTCTTGAAGAAGTGAAATCGCAAATAAGCCACCGCGAAGCGCAACCATTCTTGAGTCAGGCGACAAAGCAGTTACACGACAGCAACAGAGCCAAGTTGGGCGAAGCCCTCGGTGCCTCTGTATTCGATGGGAAGGGTGTTGAAGGTGCCGGCTTCTTCACGCCAGCGCAAGTACTTGTGACCACAGCCGATAATGCCCTCTTGCATGTGCAGAGCCTCCACATCGAGTGCTTTGGTCCGACAGGTATTGTCATTACTTATTCCACCATTGAAGAAGTGGTAGCAATTCTCGGAAAACTCGAGGGGGCACTGGTCGGTTCGCTCTTTAGTACATCTGATAATCCGTCAAACGCACGATTGATTTCTTCTCTCGCCTCCCTGTGTGGTCGAATTGCCTTCAATGCCTGGCCAACGGGAGTCGCAGTTACTGAGGGGCAACATCATGGCGGACCCTATCCGGCATCTACCTCGCCACTTCATACTTCGGTCGGAATAAACTCCATTACTCGGTTTCTACGCCCTGTTACCTTCCAGGGTCTGCCTGATGAGATAGCAATCACCCTTCATCTCTAGCGCGTGCCTCATGTGCGTTCTGCTACGGCGAACGTTCTGACACTCGACGAAGCAGTGGATTAGACTTCGCTATCTAATAATTGGCTGAGAGATATGTAAAGGATCCAAGGCGCATGGAAAATAAAACGAACTTTAATGGAGAAGTTGTACTCGTTGTTGGTGCTGCCAGCGGGATTGGCACGGCAACGGCAGCGCTCTTGAAATCTCGTGGAGCCCGCATAATCGCCCTTGATTTTAATCTCCAAGCCCTGCGAAAAGTTCAAGCTGACCTCACTCTGGGGGAGGATCAAATTTTTGAACTTGACATTTCGAACCACGATAAGGTGAAGGAAGTGGTAGCCGCAATATACGCATCAGAGAAGAGAATTGATGCTTTGATCAACAGCGCGGGAATGACGGGTCCAACGAACGTAAAGGTCGAAGATATTTCTTGGCAAGAGTATGAGCGGACTATCAAAGTCAATCTTTTCGGAGCCATTTGGCTCACTCAACAAGTGATCCCAATTATGAAAGCTCAGAAGTATGGCCGGATTGTCCACGTGACATCAATTGCCGGCAAGGAGGGCAATCCAGGAATGGCTCCTTACAACACATCAAAAGCTGGGATGATTGGATTCGTCAAAGGAGTGGGCAAGGAGGTTGCTCCGGATGGAATAACCGTTAACGCAATCGCACCTGCCGTCATCCGAACTCCGATGAATGCCGCGACGAGCGAAGAGACTCTCAAGTACATGCTTGCCCGTATTCCGATGGGGAGGGTTGGCGAAGCCGAAGAGGTTGCGGAGATGATCGGGTTTATTGCTTCCAAGGCATGCTCATTCACCACCGGGTTTATCTTTGATGCATCTGGCGGACGGGCGACGTACTAGTTCGCTTGTACTGGACGTACCCAAGGAGGATATGCGCGTGAAAATTACTGAAATAACCACCACGCTTGTGAACGCTAAAATGCGCAATTGGGTCATTGTGCGGATCTTCACCGATCAACCCGGACTTATCGGAATTGGTGAAGGAACTCTTGAATTTCAGGAGCGTGCGGTCGCGGGTGCCGTCCAAGATTTAGCGCCATTGATAATCGGCCAAGATCCGCGTGATACGGAGCGACTATGGGAAATTCTTTACCGCCACCCCTTCTTTAAAGGTGGCGTTGTCTCGATGTCGGCACTCAGTGGAATTGACCAAGCTCTATGGGATATCACTGCCAAGGATTTAGGCGTGCCGCTCTGGCGCGTCTTGGGCGGGTTGGCGCGAGATCGGGTACGGATGTACGACCACCTTGGCGGTGGAGACTCAAACTCCGTCTATGACTCAGATACCGCCCAGTCATTCGCCCAGAAGATGAAGGAATCTATTGCGGATGGATTTACTGCGGTAAAGATTCTTGCAGTTCCCAAATCCGCACCCTTAGGTGGCAACGCAAATTTGCGTCATGCCGAGGAGCTAATGGGCGCAGCACGAGATGCCACGGGACCTGATATAGATATCATGATTGACTTTCATGGCAGGACCAGTGCTGCGATGGCAATTCAATACGCCAAGGTTTTTGAGCCGTTTAACCCGCTCTTCCTTGAAGAAGTGGTACAACCAGATCAGCATGAGGCGATGATTCGAGCCAGAAAAGGGATCAACATTCCCCTGGCAGCCGGCGAACGACTATTAACTCGTGCGGACTTCCTGCGAGTCTTGCAAGATGGTCTGATCGACGTGGCTCAGCCCGACGTCTGTCATGCTGGAGGAATCACGGGTGTGAGAAAGATCGCTTCCCTCTGCGATACCTTTGGCGTCACGATGGCCCCTCACAATCCTCTCGGTCCAATTGCCACCATGGTCAATATTCATTTAGCACTTTCCATGCCCAATTTCTTGATCCAGGAAGTTATGCGAGCCGATGTTCCTTGGAGAGAAGAAGTATTCTCGGGAGTTCCCGACTTCGAGGCTGGTTACATTCTTCCTCCGCAGAGCGTTGGTATTGGCGCTGAGATGAATGAGTTCGAGGCCATCAAACATCCATATGCAGGTGAGAAAGCTGTGCAGTGGTTTCATGAAGACGGATCTGTCGCAGATTGGTAGGTATAATGCCTGGATTGATGAATTTTTCCGATCGTCGGAGGGAAAATTCGCACCAGCACATGCTGGTGGCTTAAGAAAGGACAAGATTAGAGAATATGCTGAGCGGGCCACCGATCAACTGGGTTCTCTTGGTGATTGGCGCTTGGTTGGCTATTGGGTTCCTCGGAATAGTCGCCCTTAGAATATTTGGAATAGTCGCAAAGATTTTTTTCCCACTTGGCGGCCTGGCGGGATTCGTACTCGCTATCATTTCGGCCAAGGCACTTACCTCCGGAGTGGTTGAGAGCAGGGTCCTGCCGATCGGACTGCCGCAACTCCAATTCCACCTGCGGATGGATCAACTTTCTTCTTTCTTTCTCCTCATTCTCGGTGTCACAACCGTAGGAATATCCCTCTTTTCAGCGGGGTATTTCCGAAAGGGGGCAGGCACCGCACCTGGCCTGCTCTGCTTAGAGTTTCACTTCTTCCTTGCAAGCATGGCTCTCGTGCTTATCGCTGACGATGCGTATTCATTTATGCTGGCATGGGAGAGTATGGCTCTCTCCTCATACTTCCTTGTTACCGCAAATCATAGAATTCCAAAAATACGTGCGGCTGGTTTTCTCTATCTATGCATCGCCCACATCGGGGCCATCGCAATTCTTCTTTCATTTGGTATCTTGCAAGCAAACACAGGTGATTACACATTCGCAAATATGCGACTCCAAGAGATCTCACCATTCTGGGCTTCAGCTGCCTTTCTCTTTGCGATCTTTGGATTCGGCGCAAAAGCCGGAATTCTCCCGCTTCATATCTGGCTACCCGAAGCCCATCCCGCTGCACCTTCTCCTGTTTCAGCACTAATGAGCGGCGTTATGATTAAAATGGCGGTGTATGGGTTTCTGCGAGTCGCCTTTGATCTGCTTCACATTCAGATCTGGTGGTGGGGCGTTCTGCTCTTGGCCCTTGGGATTGCAACTGCGCTCTTTGGCGTCATCTTTGCGACAGTTCAGACTGATATGAAACGACTACTAGCCTACTCGTCTATCGAAAATATTGGTCTTCTCTTTGCTGCGATGGGTTTAGCTCTTCTTTTCCGCTCCTACGGCATGAATGAATTATCGGCACTTGCTCTCACGGCCAGTCTCTACCACGTTGGCGCACATGCCCTCTTTAAGAGTCTACTCTTCCTTACAACGGGTTCGGTTCTTCACGCCACGGGAGAGAGAAATTTAGGCAAGCTCGGCGGGCTGATCCGTTTTATGCCCTGGGTCACGGGGCTCGCGCTCATCGGGATTCTGGCAAGTTCTGGTTTGCCACCATTCTCCGGTTTCGTCTCCGAATGGCTCTTACTTCAAAGTTTCCTATTCACGCCTGGATTACCTCAATCCTTTCTAAATATGCTGGTTCCGGTTGCGGCGGCCTCAATCGCTCTGGTGGCGGCGCTTGCCGGCTACGCGATGGTTAAATTTTTCGGCGTCGTCTTTCTGGGCCAGCCGAGAGAGGAAAAATTACGGGAGGCACACGATGCGGGGACATTGGAAAAGTTGGGAATGCTCTGGCTGGCACTTGCTACTGTCGTTCTAGGTCTGGCGCCGAATTTTCTTCTCCGGTTTATTGATCCGGTAACGCAAATACTTGTCGGTAAAGGATTGGCGAGCAGTTCAAGGGCAAACGGATGGTGGCTGATTACGCCGACATCATTGGAGAGAGCGAGTTACAGCCCTATTTATTTTCTCCTCGGTGTAGCGCTGGCATCCGCACTTGTCTTTGTCGTTGTCCGCATCTTCTATCACGGTCGATTGCGACGCTCACCGGCGTGGTCGGGTGGACATGCCTGGCAGAACGCCCGGATGCAAGATACTGCCGAAGGGTATGGACAGCCAATTCGCCAGATTTTTGAGTCTTTTTTTGATTTGGAGAGACACCTGCCAAGACCTGAGGAGAGCGAGCCTGAGTACAGGGTCGTTGTAAATGATAAATTCTGGAAGGGGCTTTACCTTCCGATCGCGCGGATTACTGAGTTCATCTCTGCCCAAGTGGGACGATTGCAACAGGGGCGAATTTCCATTTACCTTCTTTACAGCTTCTTGACTCTTCTCGTGACTCTGCTAATGGTGCCCGGAGTGCGTCGATGAGCCTTTCTCAATTCCTTTCGCAAATTTTCGCGACGCTCGCTGCCTTGCTTATCGCTCCACTTCTTCTTGGATGGGTCAACCAAGTAAGGGCATGGTTGGCCAATCGTTCTGGGCCGGGAATTTTTATGCCGTACCGCCTGCTTCATAAACTTTTCAATAAAGAGTCAGTAGTGGCGGATACTGCATCTCCACTCTTTAGATTCGTCCCATATCTAATTTTTGGGTGCCTGCTCCTCGCCAGCGCGATAATTCCGACACTGTCGACGGACCTGCCCTTGGCTCGTGCGGCGGACGCAATCGCACTGGTCGGGCTTTTTGCACTCGCCAGGGTCTTCATAGCGCTGGCGGCGATGGATATCGGAACCGCTTTCGGGACTCTGGGTGCTCGTAGAGAGATGCTTATTGGTTTCCTCGCCGAGCCAGCACTTCTCACCGTCCTCTTCTCATCTTCTCTGATAGCCAACTCAACCGCACTCAAAACAATCGTGCAGACCGTGAGTCAACGTGAATTCACGATCTACCCCAGTCTGGTTTTTGCAGCAATGGCTTTCGTCCTCATTTTTCTGGCAGAGAATGCTCGTGTGCCAGTGGACAACCCTGCTACTCACTTGGAATTGACCATGATTCACGAAGCCCTCATTCTCGAGTATTCCGGCCGCCACTTAGCTATATTGGAATGGGCTGCTGCATTGAAATTATTTGCTTACTCAACAATTGGTATTGCGCTTTTCTTACCGTGGGGCATTACTGACGGGCGAAGTCCGGTCCAGATGTTGATTGCATTGGCCTTCCTTATATTTAAGCTCGCCATTCTCGGCGGAGTCCTCGCTCTCGTTGAGACGTTCTCGGCTAAACTGCGTATTTTCAGGGTACCTGAATTTCTCGCAACTGCATTCCTCTTGGGTGTCATCGGTATGCTCACGAATATTTTATTGGGAACCTGAATCATGTCTAGCATCAGCATTCAACTCATAAATCTCTTCGCAGCCTTTCTCCTCCTGCTGGCCTTTGCGATGCTTGTGCAGCGTAGGATTATCAATTTAGTTCATATGTATGCCCTGCAAGGGTTAACGGTGGTAGCAGCAACAAGCGTGGTTGCTTACGTGACGAATCAGGAGCATCTCTATTACACGGCGGCCATAACACTTGTTCTAAAGGTTTTCTTTATCCCATGGATCCTTCATCGCTTGATCAAGAGGCTCAATGTCCGGTGGGAAATAGAGACCCTCATAAATATTCCAAGCACCATGCTGGTTGGCATAGTGGTTGTGGTTTTCGCTTTTAACCTAGCACTTCCAGTTTCGAAGCTCTCCTCTTCAGTAAGTCCTGGCACGCTTGGAATAGCACTGGCTTGTTTTCTTCTCTCGTTTATGATGATGATCACTCGTTCTAAGGCAATCCCACAAGTTATAAGTTTTTTATCAATGGAGAATGCTCTGGTTTTTGCTGCGACATCGGCAACTTACGGAATGCCTATGGTTGTAGAATTAGGAATCGCGCTGGATGTGCTCGTTGGAGTATTCATTCTAGGACTATTCATGTTCCAAATTAGTGAGCAATTTGAAAGTCTTGATATCTCGCACCTTGAGAGTCTGAAGGAGGAGTAATGAGTCCTCTGATTCCAGTTCTTGTTTCCCCGTTAATTGGATCTCTGGTCCTTGCAATTATGGGTCACCGAGTTCAAGGTAGAAATGTCAATGTTCTATTCAGTTTTGGCACTTTCTTGGCGGCATCCGTCTTAACAGCTCGTGTGGTTGCCGACGGTCCAATATTTGCCCTTGAGCGACAATTCTTCATTGACTCCCTCAATATCTTCATCGTGACTCTGACTGCTTTTATTGGTTTTACTACCTCACTCTTCTCGCGACCGTATATGCGAATAGAGGAAGAGCGCGGCAAGATGACACCCAAGCGAATGCGCTTGTATTTGAGTATGTACCAACTCTTTAGTTTCTGCATGCTATTGGCTCTGACAACAAATAATATGGGCATACTTTGGGTAGCCATGGAGGCGGCAACTCTCGCCACAGTTCTACTCGTATCCGTTTATCGAACGCCTGCTAGTTTGGAAGCCGCTTGGAAATATTTTATCTTGTGTGGTGTCGGCATTGCTCTAGCGCTTTTTGGAACCATCCTTCTTTATATGGCAGCGCAGAGAGTAATCCCAGAGGGTTCAAACCCGCTCCTTTGGACAAATCTCAATGAAGTCAAGTATCAACTCAATCCGGTTATTATTTCTCTCGCCTTTGTCTTCCTCTTCGTAGGATACGGAACGAAGGTTGGTCTGGCCCCCCTTCATAACTGGCTTCCTGATGCGCATGCGGAGGGCCCTACTCCGATTTCAGCCGTTCTCTCAGGTTTGCTCCTAAATGTCTCCTTGTATGCTGTCATCCGGAGCAAGGTCCTTACTGATGGTGCGCTGGGTAATCGTTTCGCAGGCCGGCTGATGATTGTCTTCGGGCTTCTCTCAGTTCTTGTTGCAGCTTTCTCACTTCTTCGGCAGCGGGATATTAAGCGCATGTTCTCATATTCCTCTATCGAGCATATGGGCCTCATGACCTTTGC
>JACPZY010000162.1 GCA_016195215.1 Actinomycetota bacterium
CGTAAGGCTTAAGGTGGATACCACCACCTACAACGCCATTCTCATCAACTTCCAATTCTTGGGGGTTTCCAAATGCCACTAGCTCATCACGTACTCGAACTTTTAGGCGTGGGAAATCATTTCCTTTACCATCTGACCATTTGAAATCAATTTTTTTGAATCCCGGATATGCCTTGGTCACTTTGACGTACTTCTTAAGGGCGGACATATCGCCACCCAGCGTTCCGTTAATGCCGTGTGGGGAGATCAAGATACGGCCCGTCAATCCTAGAGATTCGCAGAGAGTCTGTTGCCACAATCGAATTGCTTCGGGATCGGAAATAGGCGTGAAGCCGTAGTAGAGAATGATCTTTTGAAGTTCCACGGAGGAATCTTACCCAATTAAGGAAGGTCTAATGTCCCTCGCGCGGTTGGTCCAGTTTTGTGAGTGGTTGGACCGTGATGGGCTTCTTTTGGCGAGGAATCGGCGTACTGTTCAAATGTGGGTCAAGATGCGGATTGGGTGGAACGAATTGTGTCAACCTTATGAATGTGGACTGGTGACTCAATGATATTTGGCGCCCTCTTTCCAATTGCACTTCTCATACTTGTGATTGTTGTAATCCGTCGATTTGCGGGACGCAACGGGAACGGAACGGTTTCGGGGAATTCAGTAAGGCGCTTTTTTCAATACGTACTTCTCTTTGGCCTGTTAGTTGTGGCCGGGATCGGGCTTTCCGGTCTGCTTGGCCGGTTATTACGTGGAGCAACTCTCGTCGTATCCGACCAAACTGCACTTGCTAGAAATTTCTCCTTTGTTGTCGTAGGAGTGCCACTCTTATTCGTTCTTTCAATCTGGACGAGACGTAAGTTTCTCGCGGAGCCTTCTGAGGCCAACTCTTTCGGTTGGGGTTTCTACATTACGCTCTCCTCAATCACGGCACTGGCCGTGGCAATGTTTGCACTTCATGACATCCTTATCTGGACTGTAGGAAGCGAAAAATACAATGGAGAATCTCTCGCTCGCTTCTTGGTCTGGGGCGCGATCTGGGGGGTCCATTGGCGGGTAGATATTCGGGTTACTCCAGCGCAATGGGCTAGGTACCACCACCTACTTGGATCACTCATCGGGCTTGGCACCGTCGTTGCTGGATTGAGTGATCTACTTTCAGAAGTTATTGCCCGCATTTTCCACCTCGGTGGTGCTGCTCTCTTTTTACGCGGAGGAGATTCAATACTCCTAAGTGCGGTTTCCTTAGTGGTAGGGATTCCCGTCTGGCTTCATTACTGGATAAGAACTTATGCAAAATCTAAAAGGGATTCGCTATGGCTTGGGTACGTACTACTTGCCGGTGTTGGCGGTGGACTGGTTATCGCCGTTTCTTTTGCAAGCGCCGTTCTTTATCAAATTCTCGTCTGGTTTATTGGTGATCCGACATCAACAGAGGCGGCTTTCCACTTTCAAAACGTCTCAACGTATTCGGGTGCCGCCTTAGTGGGCGTCATTTCATGGTGGTATCACCACGCCATACTCGAGGAGGTGAGGGCAACGACTCGTACGGAAGCTCAACGGATTTATGAATATTTAATGGCAGGCATTGGCCTCGTGGCGGCCACTGGCGGAATTGGAATGTTGCTTACCGCGATGCTCGAGGCGATTACTAGTTCGGCTGTTATCGTTGGAGGTGCAACGAATGCTCTGCTTGCGGCCGGCACTTTGCTCGTAGTTGGCGGCCCAGTCTGGTGGATTTTCTGGAGCAGAATACAAACTGCGACGCACAACTCTCCCTCAACTGAACACACTTCAGCGACACGACGAATTTATCTCTTTATCCTTTTTGGGGTTGGAGGATTGACTGGAGTAGTTGCTCTCCTTGATGGTGTCTTCTACTTATTCGACGACATATTTAAAGGAAACTTCAGTGCAGACACGGTGCATCGGGCGAGGTATTCCATTAGCGTCCTTTTAACTGCCTTTGCTGTGGCCGGCTATCACTGGATGATCTATCAAAGTGAGAGAGAGTTTGTACAAGCTACTCAAAAAGGTCCGAATTTTATTCTTCTCATCGGAAAGAAGGACCCGGAGTTGATTCGGGCAATAAGTCAGTACACAGGCGCGAGAGTGCAGGCTTGGGAGCGATTGGACGACGTGAGTGAGTTTGGCTCACTGGACGCCGTATTGAAAACTCTAGATGGCGTAGAAGAGGAGAACGTCATCCTTCTCGCCGAAGCAAGTGGCTTAAGAGCGATTCCCATCGAGCGGAATTAAAGCCAGCCGGACTTTTTGAATCTTCTGAAAAGGAAAAAAGTTAATGAGACCATGGCCCCAATGACGATCGGGTAGCCAAATTGAGTGCCGAGTTCGGGCATATTCTTAAAGTTCATGCCATAGATACCTGCAATCATCGTGGGTCCAGAAGCAAGTGCAACCCAGGCAGAAATCTTTCGCACATCGATGTTCTGTTGTACCTGCACGTGAGCCAAGTCTGCTTGCAATACAGAAGTCAGAAGCGAGTCCAAGCCATTTGCATGCTCGCATGCACGCAACAAATGATCCAGAGTGTCGCGGAAGAAAGGTTTCAACAACTCGGGCACTTGGGAGAAGTTTTCACCAGACACTCTCTGGACTGGCATCACGAGGGGTTCGATGGCATGGCGAAACTCGATGAACTCCCTTTTTAGGAAATAAATATCTTGCGAGAAAGTCTGGCGCCCGCCACTAAATACTTTACTTTCGAGACTTGCCACTTCTTGTTCGAGGGCTGTGGCTATCGCTATATAGCCGTCAATGACTCGATCAAGCACTGCATGAAGGATCGCAAATGGACCAAGTGCCATAGTTTCTGGATTGGCCTCAAGGTCTCGACGAACGGTACCCAACGCGGATCCTTCTCCGTGGCGGACGATAACTATGAAGTGTTCAGAAATGAAGCACAGGAGCTCTCCCGTAGTTATCTCAGTCTCTGTCGGATCAAAGAAAACTGTCTTAAGTACAAAGAGTGTGAGTCCCTCATACTCTTCAATCTTTGGTCTCTGTTTTGCATGGACTGCGTCCTCTACGGCGAGGGGGTGAAAATTTAGTTCGCCTACGATCAGTTGGAATTCTTCTTCAGTTGGCTCTGCAAGTCCCAGCCAAACAAAGCCCCCGCTAGCCTTTGCTATATCCACCAGATCCGAAAGATCGGTTGGCCCCGCCACGCGTACGCCATTTTGATACAGGGCGGAGTCAACGATCACGCGCAATTGTATTGCTTTGGTTCACGCTCAGCTTTAAACGGTCTAGGCAAGAGGTTTGGAAATGGCTAAAGTGTTCAGAAAAGGGGGGTGCCGCATGAAGCGCTTTCTTGCCTTAGGTGTGATCCTTGGCATCTTGGTTTCTGGCCTAACTATTTCGATTGCGCCTGCCAATGCTGCAGTCGTGACAAGCGAATGTAAGAAGGTCAAGGCGCAGATTCAAACTTTCGAAGCGCAGGAGAAGGTTTTTGAAAAAGACTATGAACCAGTTAATGGAATTTGGTCCTGGTTTTTTACCAGCGCCCATTTGAATAAGTATTGGAATCTACAGAAGGAGATTGTCAATTTTGAGGTGGATATGTTTACTTACGACGTAGCCAATCTCTCTTGTTTCACCCTCAAACAGCAGCAGTATGCTCTGAAGGAACTTGATGAATGGAAAGGGCTTCAGTCCTTCATTCAAGGCACACCGGACTGGATTACTGGATTCTCATTCATTCCGATCGATTGGGACTCAATTCTGAAGATTAAGTAAGAGTCATTCTCGCGGCAGCCAACGTACTAAAGTCAGAAAGACCGCCCATCAACATTGCTGGGTGTCTTTCTGACTCGGACTTTGCCAAACTACGAGTATGACTTCTTTGGAACCGATGACTCTCTCGATCGATTGCGGGGGTCTGAGTCTTAAGGCTTCGGTCCTCGACAGTGCCGGAACCCTTCACGCTCAACCGATTTCAATTCCCACGCCGTACCCATTGTCACCTGAGCGACTCATACAAGCTATTGAGGACTTAAGTAAGAACCTCCCGCGCTTCGATCGCATAACGGTAGGTATGCCAGGAATGATACGGCACGGTGTGGTTGTAAATACTCCTCACTACATAAATACGAGAGGACCACGAACCCGGCTTGATCCCGCCTTGCTTGGACAGTGGCGTGGATTTGATATGCAGAGTGCGATTTCAGACCACCTTAAGAAGCCAACGCTTGTACTCAACGATGCGGAAGTTCATGGTGCGGGACTGGTAAATGGCTCAGGGTTGGAAGTTGTAATTACTCTTGGAACCGGACTCGGCTTTTCAATCTTTGACGGCGGGAAACTTGCCCCTCATATTGAGCTATCACACGCCCCTATCCGTCGTGGAACGAGTTACGACACATGGGTTGGCGAACATGAACGGCGAAGACTTGGAGATTCCTTCTGGTCACGGCGTATTCGGCTCATGGTCGAGGACCTTCGGCCTGTCTTCTGTTGGGATCGGCTCTATATTGGGGGAGGCAATTCTCGGCGTATTCGCTCGGCGGTTCTTCAGGTTCTCGGGGATGACGTCGTAATTGCTTCAAATACCGCTGGAATCCTCGGAGGGGTTCGTGCCTGGAAGTTGGTATCTTGATCAGACCCTCGCAACGGTCAAAGTTAAGACTTCCGGCCCAAACTCAGGTCGGAAGTCCTAACTAACCCATATTTAGTTGTTCTTCTGATTATTGTCGTTCTTTTTGGGAGCAACTGGTTTCTGGGGTTCAGCTGGCTTTACAGGAAGTGGAGGCTTGCTTAACTCGGCAGGCTTTACTGGGCGAATTGGTGCAGGCCCAACGGCGGTGACAGCGGCTTTGAATGCTGCATTTGCGGTTGAATTTGCCGTGGCGTAATTCTTAAGGGCCAGCTCTTTCTCAGCAACACTCTTGGCACCGGCGATGGCGGCTAGAAAATCGGCATCAGCCTTGTTCACAGCTGCCCTATGAGTCGCACGGATTGGCTCCAATTTGGCCAGATAGGCGGCTTGCTGAATCTGGAACTGCTCTATCGCTGCCTTATAGGCCGCTTCATACTTTTCAACGGTTGCTCTCCAATCACTCCAATATTTCTCCATCGTGGCTCTAAATGAGATCGAGTTCACCACGAGTGCAATCCGATATTCGATGAGAGCCGCTTTGTATGCGGTCCATTCAGCACTAGTTGCGGAGGCGGATTTACTTGGAGTTGGAGTTGGGCTTTGATCTGCATTTCCCAAAGTCACCGAACTCAGCAGCAATCCGGCAGTTAGGACGACTACGCTAAACATTTTCTTACTTTTCATGACTCGCTCCTCATGCGATTGTGGGCGCTATTGCCCAACATGGAAAGACTTCTGGATAACTTTGTGCATTTTCTGCGAAATTTCTTCTCGAATTATGGGAGTTATTGTCATGCTCATTTGATCAGGCTCAGACGGGACGCCTACGGTAACTCCTCGAATATGGGCCAAATACCGTCAATTGTAGTTATGCTTTTTTTGTGGTGGCTGAAGAAACCCAGAGTTCTCCCTCTATTGGGCTGAACGATGCATACTCAGTAAAGACTCCTGAAGATAATCGCAAACTTTATGCAAAGTGGGCTGCAACATATGAATCCGAGTTCGTAGATAAAGCGAAGTACCGCTATCCGCGTGCGATAGCCGAAGTTTTCAATGACGAGGTCTTGGTAGAGGATGTCGCCAATGTCGTGGATGTCGGTACCGGCACTGGATTGACGGGTATGTATCTCACTGCACTTCGCCCAACCCTCACAGTGGATGGAATCGACATTTCACCTGAGATGCTCGATCAAGCCAGAGGTAAGAGGCGCCAAGACGGCCAATTGGTCTATCGCCTATTGCTCGAGCGCGACCTTACTCACGAAGTTCTATCAATCAATGCGCCATACGATGCACTAATTAGTTCCGGAACTTTCACTCACGGGCACCTGGGGCCGGAGGCCATTGATAATTTGATTCCATTGGTTCGACAAGGCGGATGGATTGTTATTGGAGTAAATAACGAACATTTCGTGGCTCGCGGCTTTGAAGACAAACTTAAGGAACTTGTCACCGAGGCGATTATTTCTGATCTAAGAGTTAAAAGAATCAATGTTTACGAAGAGGGCAGCGACCACCGTGGTGACCAGGCGAGAGTTCTGATCTTCAAGAGAAAGTGAATGTGGCGCGGATTGAATGTGCGCCGGAGATGCCTAAATTGGCTGCATCTGGGGGAGCAGTCTGCGGTTCTACGCATATGGCCAGAGGGTCTTCGCTGTAAACCACCCACCAAGGAACTGAGGAAGCGATTTCGATTTGTGCAATGTTTCCCCATCGAACGACTGGGAATTTGGTCACGCCAAAGAAGGCGTCATCCCAAGGTTGAGGTGGAATATCAACTAGGTCGCCCGTGGGAATGCCATCTTTCCCACGGAGCAACATTTTCCCTGGAGTAAAGATAAGTTCGTACTCGTGGTTATCGATTCTTCTGGGCAACCACGGATGAAAACCTACCCAAGCCGGTAGCGTGCAACCCTTGGCAAAGTAATTGAGTGACCATCTTATTGTGTTGCCAGAAAGTTCTATAGTTTGTTCAGCATAAGCCGGGGCATATGGGGCAGGAAGTTCTAGGCGTGAGGTGTTAGGGCTAGTGGATTCCCATGATGAAACGAAGCCGTATCCGTGTTCTGCATGGGGCGGATCCCAATGGGTTGGTAGAGCAAATTCAGTACCTGCCGCATCTTTGATGAAACCTCTATCAATACGGCCAGCCCAGGGGACCATGGCAAACCAACCCCACGCCATAGGGTCATCGCGATAGGGCAGCGCAAATTCAAGGTCTTTCCATTTGACGGAACTGACACGACCCCCACGGTTGAGATCGACCTCAACCGTTATGTGGTCGCCGACGATACGTTGCAGATTATTTTCCAATTCCTGCAGTCAATCCATTGACGAGCTGGCGTTGGAAAATTAGATAGACGGCCACAGCGGGAATTGCACTAAGGAGTGAACCGGCCATGAGAACAGGAATGTCCGTCGTTCTCCCAGCCGATAGGGCACCCAGGCCGACGGTGATGGTTCGGTAATTTGGGTCCTGAATAAAGAGAAGTCCGACCAGAAGGTCATCCCAAATTTGAATAAATTGGAGAACGATGATCGTCACGATTGCGGGCACCGCCAAGGGGAGTGCGATCTTCTTAAAGATTCGGCGATAGCTGAGACCATCACAAATAGCAGCCTCAATGAGTTCGTCCGGCAGGCCACGGAAATAAGATGTCATCAAGAAGGTGGCAAAGGGAGTCCCTAGGGCTGCGTATAGGAAGATCGCGGCCCAGTAACCGGAGAGAAGATTCCAATTACTGGCATTGATATATGCCGGAATGATGATTGACTGCAGTGGAATCAACATCGCGCCCACTATGCCTAGGAAAAATATCCATGATGTCTTGGAACGAAGTTTGGATAGTGCAAAACCTGCCATGGTGCTGACAGCCAAGATGATGAGGATCGAGCCAGCGGAGACGATGGTGGAGTTCAGGAGTTGGCGTCCAACTGGCAATGCTTTGAAGAGTTTCTGCCAAGAGAGCATTGAATGTCCACCGGCGCCAAGGAACTGGGCATTGGACTTAAAGGCGGTGTTGATCATAAAGAAGAAGGGATAAATCATGACCACCGCGAAAAGAGTCATAAGTACGAAGACCCAGATTTGTCTGCGCTTCATTATTAGTCCTTATTTCTCAAGATGGTCAATTGACTGATTCCCAGGACTGCCATCATCAAGAAGAGGATTACACCTAACATTGCGCCAGTACCGAAATCACCTCGCGAGAAGGCACTTTGATAGATGAAGAATTCCAAAGTCGTCGTTCCAAAACCCGGACCACCACCTGTCATTACGAAGATTAGGCTAAAGAGCGCTGTGAAGGCACTAATGACCGTGATGATAAAGGAGAACTGAATGAACCGTTGAAGTTGAGGCAAGGTGATGCTACGGAAGATGCGCAGGTTGGTAGCACCATCCATGCGAGCTGCTTCGTTCAGTGAATTATCAAGAGTTGCCATACCCGTTAAGAAAATAACGGTGTTTGTGCCAACCATGGACCAGATGAAAGTGAGGGAGACGGCAAAAAGCGCGCCTTTCTCCGATGAGAGAAGGTCGGTATGAATAAAACCGAGACCAAACCCTTTGAGAAGGCCATTAAGGAGCCCCTCTTGGGCAAAGAATCGAAGTGCCACCATGCCGATTACAACCCACGAAATAGCGGTTGGGAGGAAGTAGATCGTCCGGAAGATTTTCCATCCTGGGACCTTCTCATTGAGGAGAAAGGCAATGCTCATAGGCAAAATCATGGCGACAGGGATGCCGATCAGAAGCAGGCCATTATTTTCAAGCACGCGCCAGAAGATTGGATTGCGCAATTCATGGGAGTATGTACCGATGCCAGTCCAGACCGTTGTCAGTCCATCCCATTGAGTGAAGGAGTAATAAACCGCTTGAATAATTGGGATGCCGAGAAAAGCGCTAACTAGTGCCA
>JACPZY010000163.1 GCA_016195215.1 Actinomycetota bacterium
AAGCCTTCAACCGGATTAAAATGAAAAATATGATGACTGGCCGCGTTGTAGAAAAAACTTACAAATCAGGCGAAAAGCTCGACCTAGCCGATGTAGAAGAAAATCAGATGCGCTTTCTATACAAAGAAAGCGATGGCGCTGTTTTCATGGATGAAAAGACCTTTGACCAAGTCACCATTCCCAATGAAATCATTGGCTCCAACCAGCAGTGGCTCATGGAAGAGGTGATCTATCAAGTCATTTTTTACAAAGGCTCAGTGATTGAAGTTTCGCCCCCCACCTTCATGGAAATGCTCATCACCGAAACCGATCCAGGCGTTCGCGGCGATACCGCATCGGGCCGCGTGATGAAGCCCGCCACCACCGAGACTGGCGCGAAAATCCAGGTCCCTATTTTCATTGAGAGCGGCCAGAAGGTCAAGGTAGACACCCGCACCTGTGAGTATGTTTCCCGCGTTAACTGACCGTGCTCGCCTCTTAGCAGCAGTCCGCAGCTTCTTTGCAGAGCGGAACGTCCTAGAAGTCGATGTATGCGCCCTCTCTCGCCACGCTCCCATCGCTCTCAATATCGACGTCATCGACGCCCATGTGAGCGACAAAGAGCGAGGCTTCCTCCACACCTCGCCGGAATACGCCATGAAACGACTCCTTGCCACAGGCTCTGGCGACATCTATTTTCTCGGCCACGTGTTTCGCAAAGGAGAAATCGGCCGCCTGCACAACCCTGAATTCACCATGGCCGAATGGTACCGCCTCGGCTTCACACTCTCCCAGCTCATGGAAGAGACCTGCCAATTCCTCTTTCTGTTCTTTTCTCCCCTTCCCATCCGCCGCCTCTCCTACCGAGACGCCTTTACCCAATACCTCTCTCTCAACTACACCGAAGCCCCCCTCTCCCATCTCCAACAGTTAGCCAGCCCTTATCTCCCCTCCGATACCACCCATTGGGACCGCAGCCACTATCTCCACCTCCTCTTGAGCCACTTCATAGAACCCCATCTTGGCCAATCTGAGCTCACCCTCCTCACCGACTATCCCCCCTCCGAAGCCGCGCTCGCCTGCACCACCATTCGCAACCAAGAGCTTGTAGCTGAACGCTTTGAGATCTACTATCAGGGGGTCGAGCTGGCTAATGGCTACCATGAGTTGGTCGATCCCATTGAGCTACGCCGCCGCTTTCATGAGGACAATGAGCAACGTGCGGCCATTGGGAAAGAGGCCTATCCTTTGGACGAGGCCTTTCTCTCGGCCCTTCCCCAGATGCCCGACTGCTGTGGCGTCTCTGTCGGGTTTGACCGCGCCCTCATGCTCCGCAACCAAAAGCGCTCTCTCTCCGAAATTCTCCCATTTACTTGGGTCTAAGGCACTTACAAGAACGTCCCTATTTATTCCTATTAACCCAATTACTAGAGAAATAACAATTTACAAATAATTCTGATTGTTATACAATATATCCTAACAATTAGGAGATAATAATATGTCAGTATCACCGTATATTAAAGCATTATCAACTTTCGCAACAAAGGCGCAAGAATTAGGGGTGCCCGCAGTTCAGCGAGCCGTACAGGCTGTGACAGACTATGTCCTCGCAAATAAAACTACAGCCGGCGCCGCTCTTTTCTTCTCCGCTGCCGCCGTAGCATACTTCAGGACTCGCCAGACGCAAGTGTTAGATGCGAACTGCCAGCCAAACACCGCCGCTAAGATTGAACAGGCTTTGAACGCTGCTCCTGTTGCGCCTGTAGCTGCTCAGTCGGTATCAGATGCTGAAAGCGAAACTGGCATTCAAAATAAATACTCTACTACGCCTACGTTCAAAAAACCTGATTTCAATAACGTATCTCGTACTATACAAGGATTGGATGTGTTCCCACCTGTTACACGAAAGCCCGTAGCTGTATCCAAGACCACAATCACCACTCCTACTCCACAACAGCTCCGAGATCGCCGACGCATTACAGAATCTTTAGATTTGGCAACTTCTTGTAGTTTGTTACCTACTCCACGAAAGCCCGTAGAGGTATCCAAGACCCCACTTCAGGTGATCCAGGCATCCGACAAACAAATTAACGCAGCAATCCGAACACTCAAAGCCAATAATCGTAGGCCGCTGCCACTAGGAACAGATCAATCTCATAAGGCTGACTTAGCCCGCTTTGATTCTGAAGCTCCAATCAACAGTGTATTACAAGCCAGAACAGCAACAGCAAAAGTAGTTCGAGCTCAAAAAAACAAAGCCGCTCTAACATCTTTTAAGAAGCTTTGCGAGACAGATAGCTCTTTCTTCAAAGACTTGAAAGAAGGGATTGTGGCTAGAATCCACTCTGTTTGGGAAAGCGTCAAAAAAGGTTTCGTAGCCGCTCGTGCTTGGATCTCCCAAAAATTTTCCGCAACAGCGCCTACCACGGCGCCAGTTGATGGCCAAAACGTGGACACATCATTGAATCCAGCCAGAGCCCCCATCAGTGCCATCGCCCCTGTAGCAACAGCTTCAGTACCGAGCGAACCTCTAACACAGGCACAAGCGGTTGCAGCACTCATAAAAGTAGAGGACGATAACCGGCCTCTTAGTCAGATTGATCCTTCATTCGCTCAGTTCGGATCAAAATAATAAAATAAAAAAACCCCGATAAGATTTCTCCTATCGGGGTTTGTGAAAAAAAACTGGCGGCTACCTACTCTCCCAACCTCTTGTGGTTAGTACCATTGGCGACGAAGGGCTTAACTGCTGAGTTCGGGATGGGATCAGGTGTGTCCCCTTCTCTATCACCACCAGAAAAACTGTTCTATTTGAGCATTACTGCTCGATTCATATTGATGAAACGACGCTGAAAAAAAAAAAAAAAAAAAAAGTTAAGTCGATGGACCGATTAGTATTGGT
>JACPZY010000200.1 GCA_016195215.1 Actinomycetota bacterium
GCAGAGTTAACCGCTTCTGGGTGCCAGATAGTCCGCGTGGCCGTCCCAAGTCAAGATGATGCAGATGCACTTGCCGAGATCGCAAAACACTCACAGATTCCAGTCATCGCAGATATTCATTTTCAACCAAAATATATTTTTGCCGCAATTGATGCTGGTTGCGCAGCGGTCCGAGTCAACCCTGGAAATATCAAGCAGTTTGATGACAAGGTAAAAGAGGTTGCTAAAGCAGCCGCAGATGCCAGAATTCCAATCCGTATTGGGGTAAATGCTGGCTCCCTTGACCCTCGCCTGCTCGCTAAATATGGGAAAGCCACACCTGAGGCGCTTGTTGAATCTGCGCTCTGGGAGTGTTCTTTATTTGAAGAGCACGGCTTCCGAGATATAAAAATCTCCGTAAAGCACCATGATCCTGTCACGATGGTCAGTGCCTACCGACTTCTCGCCCAGAAGTGCGACTATCCGCTCCACCTTGGCGTAACGGAAGCCGGCCCGCTCTTCCAAGGGACGATCAAGTCAGCAACGGCCTTTGGAATTCTTCTAGCAGAGGGAATTGGCGACACCATCCGCGTCTCACTCTCTGCGCCCCCCGTCGAAGAGGTAAAAGTCGGAATCTCAATTCTTGAGTCTCTCAACTTGCGCCAACGAAAGTTGGAGATTGTCTCATGCCCATCATGCGGGCGAGCTCAAGTCGATGTTTACTCGCTGGCCGAGAAAGTTCAGGCTGGGCTTGAAGGAATGACTGTCCCCCTGCGGGTGGCAGTAATGGGATGTGTTGTAAACGGCCCGGGGGAAGCCCGTGAAGCAGACCTTGGTGTTGCATCCGGAAATGGAAAGGGTCAGATCTTCGTAAAAGGTGTTGTCATTAAAACCGTTCCCGAAGCCCAGATTGTTGAGACCCTCATTGAAGAGGCGATTCGCCTTGAGCAAGAAATGGAAGCCGCAGGAGTTGCTTCGGGCCAACCCTCGGTAGGTGTTTACTAGCACTGATTTTGTATGCCGACCCCTCTTACTCAGGTAGGCTCGCGCTCATGTTGCGAATGTCCACGCTCTTTCTCCGCACTCTGCGCGATGATCCATCTGATGCTGAAGTTGCGAGTCACCGTCTCCTTGTCCGCGCTGGATATATCCGACGAGTTGCTGCAGGCATTTATTCATGGCTACCCCTTGGTTACATCACCCTCCGAAATATTGAGCGGATAATCCGTGAAGAGATGGATAAAGCGGGTTTTCAGGAAGTCCATTTTCCAGCCCTCCTTCCACGCGAGGCGTATGAGGAGACCAACCGTTGGACCGAGTACGGTGATGACATTTTCCGACTCAAAGATCGTAAAGGCGGTGACTATCTTCTAGGACCCACCCATGAAGAGATGTTCACCCTTATGGTTAAAGGGGAGTACTCCTCTTATAAAGATCTGCCACTCTCCATTTATCAGATCCAGACAAAATATCGCGACGAACCGCGTCCACGGAGCGGAATCATCCGTGGGCGCGAGTTTGTGATGAAGGATTCTTACTCCTTTGATCTCACCGATGAAGGACTGAACGAGTCGTATAACAAACACCGGGATGCGTACATCAGGACATTTGACCGCCTAGGACTGCGTTACAACATCGTCAGTGCCATGTCTGGAGCAATGGGTGGGTCGCGCTCGGAAGAATTTTTAGCCCCTTCTCAAACAGGCGAGGACACCTACGTTCTCTGTGAGCACTGTGGTTACGCCGCAAACGTTGAGGCAATGAAAACTATTGTCGAACCAGTCGATTTTTCGGCGGTGCCTGCGATGAAGGTCGTGGATACCCCCAACACTCCGACAATTGATTCTTTAGTTGAAGTGTTAAACCAAAAATTTGGCGACGGTTACACTGGTGGGCAGACTCTTAAGAATATTCTGCTAGTTGCAGATGGGAAAACTATTTCAGTTCTTGTCCCTGGCGACAGGGAGGTCGACCTAAAGCGATTGGAAGCAAATCTCACTGGAGTAAAGGAAATTCGGCTCTTCGAGGATTCGGATTTCGCTAAGAATCCTGGTTTGGTCAAGGGTTATGTAGGGCCACAAGATGCCAAGAAGTTTGGTCTGACGGTTTACGCGGATCCACGCATTGCGCCGGGAACATCGTGGGTGACAGGTGCAAATAAGAAGGATTGCCATGCTCTCAATGTTGTGAATGGGCGCGATTTCACAGTAGATGGATATGTGGAGGCTGCAGAAATCAATAGGGGCGATGCCTGTCCTAACTGCGCTTCACCTGTGGTTATTGATCGGGCAATTGAAATCGGTCACATTTTTCAACTGGGTCGGAAATTTGCGGAAGCACTTGACCTCACCGTTCTCGACAGCGA
>JACPZY010000182.1 GCA_016195215.1 Actinomycetota bacterium
CGCTATGAAATACTCAGATCTGGATCGAGTTGGATGGGGCGAGTACAGGAGACGAATTTGATCGAGAAGCCAGAGCTTGCTCCTGGAGACAGTCGAGTTCAGCGCGATGCCGAAATAACCATGGTGGCCTGGCTGGGAGCCGAATTGGGTTGCGAACTTAAGCCCAAGCGGATCAATCTTCCAAACGGCAGTCATCTAGAGTTGGACGCTTTCTGCAGGGAGCCTCTTCTCATTTGCGAAGCATGGGCACATCAGGGTTCTCCAAAACCAGCACAAAAAGCAAAGATCATGAATGATGCAATGAAGTTGCTCGCAGCACGACGCGTTGTCGGTGAAATCGCTAGAGCCATCTTGCTATTCGCGGATGACGAGGCCGCCAACCACTTCCGCCGCAAAACGTGGCAGGCCTCCGCACTTTCCGAATGTCGCATCGAAGTTTTGGTTGCAATATTGCCAGATGGATTAAGGGAGGAGATTCGAGCCGCGCAGACTCGCCAGTTTCGGTAGTGTCTAGATCAAGATTGGCTATGCACCACTCAATTTCTATGCGCTCCTGGTAGTTCACGCAGCACTTCTATCAATAACTCAGCTTCCCTCGGCAATTGCAGAGTCCGACTGGTGGATTCCCAGTACGTCCCTCGTCTCTCCAGGCACACCTATTGGGAAAACATTTTGTCTAACACCTGTTTAACTTTCCGTTAAAGTTTCGAAAACGCAAGTACGGTTTTGAGCTTGGAATAGGTAAGGAAGATACGCTTTGAAGCAGTTAGTACATTGCAACTGATAGCGACTATTGGAAAGGCAAGGTGACGATTGATGTCAACGAATCGCCAAATAAACGGCAATTGGGGTGAAAAATACGTTCGGAGTCAAGTTGATTGCCCGAAATGCAAAAGCCAAAATAGATCTTTTCGTGCACTGCGAGTGAATTTCGCAGGCGCGGACTTAATATGCGATTTCTGCGGGTATCTAGCCCAAGTAAAGTTGCATACTAAGGAGGATGTGGCCAAGTGCCCCAAGAGCCTTCCAGGGGCAGGTTGGGATGATCAAAAGGAACGAATGGATGCTGGAATATTTACTCCAATATTCATTGTCGTGGCCAACTCAAAGAAGTCAAAAAAGGCCATCTACTTCCTGCCGGCAGATCTACAAACTGAAGAGATGTTTGTTCCTGGAAAACCTTTACCTAAGAGACCAACTTACCGAATGACCACCATTAAATTTGGCTTGGCGACATGCTTCCCAATTAAAATAAGATAGCCGTCCCGGGAGCCCTAGAGAATCGATGTCGATGTTCGAGTCATAATACGGGGTACGCCTGTCAGAAATTGAGAAAGCCCTCCAGTACAGATTTAGGCTATTTCGATATTTTTAGAATCGTCTTTAACTTGTCGGCAACATCGGAAAAAATTGCGCTGAGGAGGACAACTATAAATGCGCCAAAGGTGACAAGGATTCCAATTACGATTAGGCCCTCGAGTATTCTGAAAAATAGGATCAGAAATACCAAGACGATCACGATTCCAGCCACAGCAACCGTGGCGATCGCTGTTACGGTTGAAAATACCGCCTCGGCAATCTCTTCGGTGGTGTTTCTTTTGAGAACGCGTTGCGCAATTATTATGGCAGCTACAGCCGCAAGGAAGGCGGCCAACGCCAGCGCAATCGAGAATTCACTTTCAAACGCATTCAACTTCGTTGCCGCAAAGCCCCCGGGGAACATAACGCCACCAATTGCCGCAATACTCCCTGCCAATGCAAGCGTCGTCACCGTAACAGCTTTTGCTACTGCTGATACATTTCGCGCCAGCTTTGCGTTTCCATTTGCGACTTTCCCAACAATTGCCCGCGTGAGCATGAACGCAAATATTAAGAAAAGCAAAAACATAATCTCGGCCGCACGTACTGGCACGGGGACGAAATCGTAAGTTGCTTTGGGTTTGAGTAAGAGCCTGGTTGCCGGTAATGCAGCAAGTAAAATGACCACGACAAGCAAGGGCGCGAGGCGCGACATGCTTATGCTTTCGAGCATTGGAGTCCGAAGTTCGGCTCGGGCCGATGAAATCGCCGCTAGAAACTCATCCTTCTCGTCCTTAAATTTCTTCCGTATCACACGAGAAGACTAAAGCAGCAGTCATGATTTGACACTAATAGAGCCGTTCACCTGTTCTCAAAGTTGGTTCATTTAAGGCATAGAAGGTTTGAGAAGTCTCCAAGGATTGTCGGTACGCTCCTCATGGCCATTTAAGGATCCTTAAGGCGAGCACCGATTCCATGGAAGTACCTGGGGAGAAATCGACGGATTTCCTCAAGCCATTCAAATCAATATTCTTAATCGTTCGTGTTGTCACATAAATGCAATCCCCGTCTTAGGGTGGTCGCCCCGCGCTCTGCTTCATCTCGTCGGGCGAACCTTTTTTACTCCATTTTCGTCTAGCACCTGTCTAGCACACCCCAAGATTTCGCGAGGTCACTGGGGAGTCCTGAACGTCAAAGAAGCACTCGAAATTCGCATTGGTAAAGTTAGAGTTCGACTACGTGTAAGTCACAATTCTTAGAAGCCATCATCCATGCGATTGGCACGGAAGTAACTTACGCGATTTTCAACTCCCACGAAGCCAGGTTGTGACTCTAGAAAATCACATATGATTTCTCTGTAAGTTCGTCCTTCCGCCCAATTACGAGGACCATAAACCTGACTATTGGTCTCAAGTGCATCCATAAGCACGGCGCATTGTCCGACGGTTAGATTGACCATTCCTCGCAGTCGCAACCAAATCAATTCCGTCTGCGCAAAGGTCGTCGAAACATTCAGGGCATTCAATAGAGAATCTATCAAATTGGATCTAATTTCATCTATGGAAGTAAGAAAATCCATTATGGCTTCCCCTACCTGTTCTACGCTCATGTTTGTAGCGGGAATCGCCTGTCGTTCTCCGAGAAAGGCTTCCGGCGCCTCTGAAAAGAAGAGCGAGATCACTCGAACATGTCTCCCCATTAACCAGCCGACTTCTTGAGAACACCAATCACTCTTTCCAAACGATGAGTGGAGAAAGGCGACACCAGCGTGCGCAGCGTCTAACTTTTCAACTATTACCTGTCGCCATATGGCATCTGGGGTGATCGATTTATGGGCAACAAACAATTCCACACCATACTTTTTTAGGTATTCCTCTACTGCTCCAACAAAAGCCTGATGAAGATGCAAATGAGAAGCGAAAACGAGAAGGGGATTTGCAGCAGGTGATTCAATATGCATGAATTCAGTGGGGTCCAAATCAAATATATCAAGGCTCTCGGCAAGCGCCAGCAGGGATTCGTCACTTGCGTCTTCCAGTTTCTTAGTAAGCGATCCATGAGAGCTAATATCAAAATGTGATAAGACACGTAGCTTTCGTTCATGAGCCAAAGATTCGATTAGCGGTACAAGGAGGGTTATTAGCTCTTTCTTTCGTGAATCATCCACAAAAATCCTTTCGAAGGCTCTACGCGGCAGGAAAGTATGAGGAAGTTGAGATTCTAACTTGAGCGTACCCAAGGATCTTCAAGACTCCTCACAAATCGCCATGTATGTCGCCAGAAAAGACATTTGGGAACATCTCTGGACTTCGATAGAGACGTAAACTCGAAGGTCCCCGGGGGGTGAAGGATTTTGTCTAACACTTGTCTAACACCTCTCTAGATTTCTCGAAGTGCCCGTAGGGTTTTGAGTGTGCAATAGGTGAAGGAGGTACGCTTAGGAACAGTTAGAACTCGGCTACGGCTAACTCATAATTCCGTCGTCGTCGGTTCGAGCCCGACCCGCCCCACTCTTACAGCCCCACTCTTACAGCCCAACTATTGCCAGATCATCTGGATTGAGAGAGCAAGTACCTAATGGTTGCCGTTTTCCAGGGATTCACCGCAATCTTCAGTCCACACATCACCTAGCGTTAAATGGAAACGCTTACATGCATATTTCACACTACGGGTATGTCCAATTTTCCAACAATGAAGGCTCGTGATTTACTTCGCATTTTGCAGAGAAAACCACTAAATTGTTCGATAATGAGGACAAGAGGGTCACACCGAACGCTAAGAACGCCGACTGGTAAAATCTTTCGCTATTCTTATCACGACTCGAAGGAACTTTCGGGAAATCAAGTTCGAGACGTTCTTATGGATGACCTAGGACTCACTGAAAGAGAAGCACTGGGGGTATTGCAATGACACAGTACAAACTTGAAATATTTGAAGATGATTCTGGTTCCTGGACTGGGCTCGCTAACCTAGGGAGTGATATTGAACCTGAAACCTATAGAGTGTTTGCTGACTCTTTGGAAGAACTACGTGAGTTAGTCCAAGAGGGCGTTAATGGCGATCTTGAGATCGAAGGAATTTCTTTTGAAGAAGTGTTCTTGACTAAGTCCGAGGCAACTAGCTAGGCAGGAATCTCTTCGTCGGTTCGAGCCCGACCCGCCCCACTAGTTCGCTGTATTACTTCGGTTGATCCTAAGGTGATTTATTGGCCGTCTTCGAAGATGAATTCAAGATCAAAGGAATCTGCAGGAATTTCAAGCATCAGCGAGATTACGTCGCGTGTCATGACATCAATCTCATCGAGGTTGCGAGCTTGAGTGAAGACATTTTCCAAAGATGGAAGTTGAATGAACCAAAATGAACCATCCTTAGTGATATTGTGAATCGTGCCGGGAAAGTTGGAGAGTAAATCCTCTGAGAGGATTACTCCATGTCAAGAATATCCCGTTACTCGCCCGAACTGCGTGAACGAGCCGTGAGGATGATGCTCGACAATCGCCCGGATTACCCGTCCGAGTGGGCTGCCTTCACCGCTATCGCCAAGTTGTTCGGCATGTCACCTGAGACACTAAGAACCTGGGTGCGAAAAACTCAAGTCGATGAAGGATTTCGTCCCGGGATCACTTCGGATGAGCGGGCTCGGCTTAAGCAACTTGAGCGTGAGGTCAAGGATCTGCGTCGCGCGAACGCGATCTTGAAGGACGCATCGATTTTCTTTGCGACCGAGCTCGACGGTCAAACCAAGCGGTAGTTCGCTACATCGATGCCCGTAAGCATCGATGGGGGGTCGAGCCAATCTGCGCAGCGTTGCAGTTTGCCCCCAGCACCTACTACGCCACGCAGTCTCGGGCGCCGAGTGCGCGAGAGCGCAGTGACGAGGCTCTCAAACCCGAGATTGCGCGCGTGCACCGGAGCAACCTCGATGGTGTTTACGGCGCGAAGAAAGTCTGGAAGCAACTGCACCGTGAGGGCATCAACGTCGCGCACTGCACGGTGAGGCGACTGATGAAAGAAGAAGGTCTCTACGGGGCGCGTCGTGGTCGCCAGTTCAAGGTGACGACGATGAGCGACGAGAACCAGTACCGACCGAGTGACCTGGTTGATCGTCAGTTTGTGGCGCCGGCACCGAACCGATTGTGGGTCGCGGACCTGACCTACGTGAAGACCCGCTCGGGTTGGGTCTACGTGGCCTTCATCATCGACGTGTTCTCTCGCTTCATCGTGGGTTGGCAGATCTCCACTTCACTGCGTAGTGACCTGGCGATCGACGCGCTCAAGATGGCGATCTACTCGCGCAACGGAGACGACCTCTCGCACTTGGTGCATCACTCCGATCGCGGAGTTCAATACCTGTCCATTCGTTACTCCGAACGACTGGCCGGCGCCGAGATCCTCGCCTCCGTTGGGTCCAAGGGCGATTCTTATGACAATGCTCTGGCCGAGAGTTTCAATGGCCTCTACAAGACCGAACTCATCCATCGCCGTGGACCCTGGCGCAATGTCGAGCAAGTCGAATGGGCAACGCTCAACTACGTCGACTGGTTCAACAACCGGCGAATCCACGAGTCACTCGACTACGTTCCACCCCTCGAGTTCGAGGCTCACTACTATGAGACAAGCGAGTCAGAGAGTCTGGCCGTTTTAGAAATGATTTAGTCTCCAAGAAACCCAGCACGATTCATTGGCTTTATACGTAGTTCTAATCATTGTGCCACCATCTTTCGCCGAGGACTGGTTGGAATTGTTTCATGATTTGCATCGCAGGTAAATCACCCAACTCTTTATGCAGCGGTATCGGAATACTGAGGTTACTAATTGTCACGATTGAATGGCTTCCACCTAACGAAGAGTTACATCTTTGATCCCTTGTCGTGCGGCTTGCCGATAAATCTTCCTCAAAAGTTCGCGTCTTTTCACGACGAGAATTAGAGCGGGTATTCATTCGTTGAGCCTTTTGCTCTTCATTACCTGTGGAAAGCGAATCAAAAAGGCACAGGTGCCAGCAAGGCGTTTTAGATAAAGAGTCATCAACAATTCGAGTCCGACACGCCCCACTTATTCCGTCGCCGTTGGTAAGGATATTTACTAACTATTCTTGAATCCCAGCAAGAATCCTCAAAAACAACTTTGTGTAACTTTTTTTGTTGTCATACACCACATCCACCGCGTTGTTTTATCCATAAGTTACTTGGTGTTGCATTTATATATCCCCATTCATCTCAACAATTCTGGTATGAGCCAATTCCCAACAATGAAATCTAGGAAATTGCTCGGGATATTGATGCGCAAACCGCTCAATTACCATATTATTAGAACACAGGTTTACATCGAATCTTGTCTTCTGAAAAGTACCCGCAATTACTTTATTCTTTTCACGACTCAATTGAATTATCGGATCCTCAGGTGCAAAATGTTCTTTTAGGTGAAGTTGGTCTAACCATCGGAGAGGCTTTAGAGGTAATTAGATGACAAAGCTAAAGCTTGAAATTTGTGAGGATAATCCAGGCTATTGGTCGGCAACATCCGACCTGATCATTGACGGAGAACCTACTCGTTACCTGGTTTTTGCCAACTCACTTAAGGAATTACGAGAGCTGGTTCAAGAGGGCGTCGATGGGGCAATTGGCATTCCAGGAGTCGAATTTGAAGAAGTTTTCATTTCATCACAAAAGGATGGCGCGACAGTTCTCTAGGTAAAGCAAATCGTCGTCGGTTCGAGCCCGACCCGCCCCACCAGATCGTCCGAATTTAGAGATAACTAACAGTTACCTCTTGCCAAGAATGCACCGCAGGATTCAATCCACACACTACTTAGCGCTAAGAAGAAGTGCTTACATGGTATTTCACACTACGGGCATGTCCAATTTTCCAACAATGAAGGCTCGCGATTTATTGAACATCTTGTCGCGGAAACCGCTAAATTACAGGATTATGAGAATACGTGGATCGCATCGGACTCTTATTTCACCTGATAGACCAAAGATCTTGTATTCATATCATGGTTCCGAAGAACTTTCGGGACATATGGTTAGAAAGATTTTAGTAAATGGAGTTGGTCTTAACGAAAGCGAAGCTTTGGAGGTCATACGATGACACAATATAAATTGGAAATTGAACAAGACAGCACTGGAACATGGGTAGGCACGTCCAACTTGGAACTAGAAGAGGGAAAAATCGCTTACATAGTTATCGGGGATACTTTGGAAGAACTACGAAAGTCAGTCCAAGAGGGTATTGCTGGCGATCTCGATATCGAAGGAATTTCATTTGAAGAGGTGTTCTTAACTAGCTCCGAGGCAACTAAGTAGGTAGGAATTTCTTTTTCAGGGGAACAACTCCAAATCATCGAGCTGCATTTTGATATGATTGCGCCGTCGCCACTGCCACCATCTCAGCCCGATGGCATCTTCCGCAAATTCGCCAAGCGGGAAAAGAAATTTATTTGCTATTAAGTCTACGCCAAGCAATTCGCCGCCTTCATCAGTTGTGTCATGGTATATCCAAACCCTTGAAGCGGCCGCAAATAACAAGAGTGTTCGTTCTGCGGTCTTATTAAGTTGAAGATTCCGTGGTCGCAAGTTATTTGGAAGCGCTCCCAAGGCTAATTTTAAATCCGTTCGCGCCTTTTCATAGAAAGGGTTGGTCTCGTAAGCATGTGAATTTTCATAGAACTTGTAGAGGTCCAAATAGAAGAGGCACCTTCGCAGCCAACCAACGAGTTCATCCGTTTCTTCGTACTCATGCAAGATGCGAGCTTTTCGTACCTCTAGTTTAGGTTTTGCGGAGAACCTCTGCTCAACTCTCCTCCGAGATAGAAGCAAGATAATTTTCAAGACGACGATCTGGAATAACCCACATGATTGCAACAACGATGTATATGGCAATGGAGAGCCAGACTGAAATAGGAGTAAATATGATTCCTGCAGAATAGAGAACTGGTGAGAACTTTCCCTTCAAGTCCCGACCGATTGCTCGCTTCAGTAGAGAATCCGCTCCCTGGCTCTTGATGATCAAATTCTGCAATACAAAGTATGCGATTGCCGCACCTAGGAGGTCGAAACCATACATAAAGGTCGGAATCTTGGCGTAACTAGAACTACCCATCCAACCAGTGAAAAAAGGTAGGAGGGATAGCCAGAAAAGTAAGTGGAGATTCGCCCAGAGTATGGCGCCCGTGACCTTACGAGTGGCCCGTATTAGATGGTGATGATTGTTCCAATAGATTCCCAAATATATAAAACTCAATATATAAGTCGTGAAGACTGAGATGAGCGGGTGGAGGCTGGCAAAGCTGTGACCCCGTGGTACGTCCAGGCTGAGCACCATAATTGTGATGATGATGGCAATGACAGCGTCACTAAAGGCTTCCATACGCGATGGGTTCACCCGAGTAAGGGTAATCCTTACTGCCCCAAAATGCTGTAACCTTTGGATACACGGGAGTTCGGTAGTACCGGACTGAGAGGAAGACTAAATAGTCTTCGACCGTCGAACCTGAAATGGGTAATGCCAACGCAGGGAGACCACTCTTTCGGCCCGTGCCTATTCATTGCGAAAGGCACACAGATGAAACTATCGAGAAGGACACTTTTCTCCATATCAATACTTGGAATCGCGGCACTGTTGGTGATTGTTGTCAATAACACCGGTGGAACCAAAATCAAGGATCTCACTCTTGCGACACATGATTCCTTTGTCATGAGCCAGGACCAGATCAAAGAGTTCAATACAAAGACTGGTTACACTCTCAAAATTGTGAAGAACGGCGACGCCGGGAGCCTGACAAATAAATTGGTCCTCACCAAGGATTCTCCAATCGCGGACGCAGTCTTCGGAATCGACAACTCATTCGCCGGTGTTGCAACGAGTGCCGGAATAATTGATGGCAATCTAGTCGCCACCGATTTTGGTGATGTCTGCTTTAACTATGACAAGACTTGGTTCTCCACCAATAAAATTGCGGCGCCTTCGTCGGTCAAAGATCTCATCAAGCCAGCGTATAAGAACTTGACCGTTATTGAGAATCCAAATACTTCTTCCACGGGACTCTCGTTCCTAGCAGCAAGCGTTGAGATCTTCGGTGGAGAAGAGTGGCCAACATTTTGGAAGAGTATGAAGAGCAACGGGGTAAAGGTGGACGATGGATGGGAGGCTGCCTACTACACAGATTTCTCCGGCTCAAGCGGAAAAGGGGCTTACCCAATTGTCCTGAGTTACGGATCATCCCCCGCCGACGAAGTGCGCAAAGATGGGAAATCGCAGACTGCGTCAATAACCGATGGCTGCTTCCGTCAGACTGAATTTGTCGGCGTACTCAAAAAGGCCAAGAATCCTGAAGGCGCGAAGAAGCTCATTGAATATCTTCTCAGCCCAGAGTTCCAGAAGACATTTCCAACAGCTATGTACATGTACCCCGCAACGCCAGGAGTCGCAATCCCTGAAAATTGGTCCTCCTTCGCCAGTAAGGCAGATCGAACATACGGTGACACGTTAGATATAAATGCCAACCGTAAGACCTGGTTATCCACCTGGTCGGAAATATTTGGCTAGCATCCAAAGAAGTAGAGTGCTCTGGGCAGCACCCCTCCTCTTTATCGGGGTGCTGTTCTACTGGCCATTAGCAAAAATCCTCTCCCTTGGCTTTTCAGGCGATTGGCTAGCCTCGATATCTAATGCACGTGTTCTGGGAATATTCTGGTTTACCATCTGGCAGGCACTAATTTCGGCCGCTATTTGCGTAGTGCTTGGAGTTCCCGGGGCCCACTTATTTTATACACGGAAATTTGCGGGACGAGAATTGATTAAAGCCTTTATCACCGTCCCATTCGTACTTCCTACCATTGTTGTCGCCATCGGCTTCACCTCATTTCGAAAGATCGCGCTCTTCGCGCCAATACTTCAAGGTGGCTCCTATATTCCTATCATTCTCCTAGCAAATATATTCATGAATTACTCAATTGCCGTGAGGATTATTGGTACTACCTGGAGCACTCTTGACTCCTCTGTCGAAGATGCAGCGGCATTGGATGGAGCAGGACGGCTCCGTACCTTTACTGCTATCACTCTTCCTAACCTCAAAAGTTCAATCTCTTCCGCGAGTGCGCTCATCTTTCTCTATTCCGCTGCCAGCTTTGGCATCGTTCTTGTACTAGGTGGCGGAAAGATAAAGACAGTTGAAACAGAAATTTATGTAACCGCGACGCAATATTTGGATCTTCAGAAGACCGCTGGACTAGTTCTTCTCCAGTCCGTTATCACGGCGATCGCCTTCCTGTTATCAAGAACTAAAGGCGAGAGTGGGCTTGTGGAAAATCAGAGTGAAAAGTACCACCGCAGAGTTGATGGGCGAGATTTACCAGC
>JACPZY010000183.1 GCA_016195215.1 Actinomycetota bacterium
CTTCCTAAGTCCGTTGTTCGCGATGCCATCAAGGGCACCCTTGAGCATGTTGACTTGGTTATCGTCCGTCGCGGAGAGCGCGTCGTGGTATCCGTCCCAGTTCATACTTCTGGTGAATTTGATCGTGATGGAATTCTGGAGCACATGAGCACCGTCGTTGAAATTGAGGCGGAAGCAACTGCAATCCCTAACTTCCTCGAATTGGACCTCACCGGTCTTGTCGCTGGTCTCTCCCTCTACGCAGAGGATGTTCCACTTCCTGCAGGAGTCACTTTAATCTCTGATCCAAAAATGCCAGTCGTTCACCTCTCGGTCCGCTCAAGCCATGACGACGTTGAGGCCGCCGACGCTCTAACCGCTGCTGCAGCTGCGGCAGCAAGTGCTCCTGTGGCTGAGGATGCCGTCGATGCGAAGAAGGAGTAAAACCAAAGAACTCTCACCCTCTGCTCTAGCCTGACAAGTACTCTTACCCAATGGTCTGGTTAGTCGTAGGACTCGGTAACCCTGGCCCCGAATACGCCGCGACGCGGCATAACGTCGGTCAGATGGTTGTTGAAAACCTCGCGGCGGGTAATGAAGCTGGTTGGACTACTCACAAATCACGGACTGATGTCGCCGCCTACAAAATCGGAACACTCCCACACGCAGAGTCCGTAATCATCGCAAAGTCCAAGAGTTACATGAACGAATCCGGCGGACCGATCAAAGCACTCGCCACTTTCTACAAGGTAGACCCATCACAGATAATTGTTCTTCACGATGAACTCGATATTCCTTTCTCCACCATCCGCGTAAAACTCGCCGGAGGCGACAATGGGCACAATGGATTGAAAAGTCTCACCTCATCATTTGGCACATCAAACTATTATCGCGTCCGCATGGGCATCGGTCGTCCCATCGGTCAACAAGATCCCGCCGACTTCGTCCTCAAGCAATTCTCCGTCGCCGAGAAAAAGGAACTCCCCGATTTCCTACTTCGCGGTGCTGAAGCAGTGGAATCAATCATCACCAAAGGTTTGGAAACAACCCAACAGAATTTCAATAACTAATTAGTTGTGTTCTAGGTAGTGTTCTTAACTATGGATTCTTGTTAAATTTTGTGGTCATGGACATTTCGATCTTGCGACCTGCGATGAATTCTTAACTAGGGTATGTCGTAGTCTCTAGAGTCGAGGGCCGATAAGAAGGTGCTTTTATCCATTTTCGTATTCCGAATCTTTTGCGGAAATGCGGGTCGAATCTCCCTACTCCGATATCTGTTAGGTACGTGCCACGACGAGGTTTCAATTATAGCTTTTCCTAGTATTAGCGCTTCATTAAGTGCTGGCTCGAGGTCTGTATCCTGCGAGGCAAGAATGACAAGATCGACATCCGGGTTTTGTGCTTCGCGCACGAGGGCGAGTGCGCAAAGAACATCTATTCCTTTTTCGCTCTTGCTAAGAACGATTGGCGCACCTTTCTCATCTATCGCCTTTTCGCCATTAGCCATCCGCTCGTATTTATATTTCAGCGGACGCAAAGTGACTTTTACCTTGCGATCACGCTCCCATTCACTTTTTTGTGCTTGATTCCGAGCATACAATTTGGGTTCATGTTTCGATGATGGTAGCCCCCGATAAACCAACACTTTTGATAAGGTCGCAGACCATTCACCATTATCTAGTCGATGGTTGCGTGTGAGAAGGACTTGTTCTGCGTATTTCACGGGATGTACAAGACATTCGTGCCGTTGCTTGAATGGCTCAAAGAGTCCAGCGCCGACTAGGTGCAAGTTTTGATAGTCAATGATGACGACGGTTCGCAATTGAGAGATATTGACTCCTAATAAAACCCCCACCAGTCCCGGAGGACGGCGGGGAGTTACTCCGTAAGAATCCCACGCCTGAGTCCATGAAGGTGAGCCTGATCGTGTCAACTGTCTACTGGGAGTTTCTTGTTGAAAAATCCCGACCCAAATAAAAACCCCCACCAGTCCCGGAGGACGGTGGGGAGTTACGTGGTAATGATTGCACATCGGCGGCGTTGTGGCAAAAAATAGCGCGAAGTAATCAAGAACGTGCCCAGAGTAATTGGCATGCTTAGTTAATATTACGTAGCGCCACCGCGATGCCGATGCTTGCTAGCAACGGTGTTCTTGGTCTACTCGCCCGAGGTTAACCTTTTAAGTGAGTCACTCAGGCGGTTGATGCTTTCTTGATCAACGTGAGTGCGTAATTGGCTCAGCGCTTTTGATGTTTCGCGGTAATCCTCTGAGACGGCAGCGCATTTATCGCAGAGAGCAATATGGACTTCGAGGCGTCTCAATTCTGCATCTGTCAAAGGTGCAGAGGGGTCTCGATCTAGGTATTGAGTTAAGTGCGATTTCACCCAATGGCACTCTGGCATTGACATGACTTCCGAGATCTTCATCCTCTTACCGCCTCTTCTCTTGCCTTTAATAGTGATTTTCTGACTTTGGCCACTGCGCGACTTCTTCTCGACATAATTGTTCCAATTGGCACTCCAAGAATCTGAGCACACTCGGCATAACTGAATCCTTCAACATCCACGAGAATAAGCGTTGATCGAAATTCTTCGGGTAGAGCATTTACGGCATTGAGCAGAGTGGGCTCAATTACTCCGCTGAGGACTTCCTCTTCAGGCGTCCGCGGCGGCTCGGCATTAAAGGCTGGTCGGCTCCCTTGAGTGAGATTCCAATCCTCCACATAATCTGGCTTCTTCTTCCTCCATACGTTATGCGAATTGTTCCGCAAGATTGTGAATAGCCAGGCGCGTGGATATTTACCGTCGAAGTTATCGATTCCTTGAAAAGCGTTGATCAACGTCTCTTGGACGAGATCTTCAGCATCGCGTGAGTTGCCAGCTAAAGAGCGTGCAACACGAAGAAGAACTGGTATCTCCGGCTCTACGAGGAGACGGAAGTCTTCTTCTCTACTCATTTCGGTTCCCCTGAATTGAACGTTGAAATGTACGTTGGCACGCTCTCAACTTAGCACCGCGATTCGCTGATTAATCTCCAGTCTATTTATGCTTCTTTCGTGGAATCTGTACAACGAGGCCGCCCAATACCAATCCAAATACAACATGGCCCATCAGGCTCTGCCAGGCCATCGTGTTGAAATTAAATAGAGGCATATCCAATTTCGCTGGCAAGAGAATGAGAGCGCCGAGCACCCACCAGAAGATTCCGTAAGCCATTCCGTAGGCGAGTCCGGTCGACAAATTCTTCAAACGATTTTCCATAAGCACGCTAAAGGCGATCCCAATTACCATGGATATAGTGAGGTGAACTGCCCATCCGACTGCGTTTGATTTACTGCCGACGAGCATGGCGATTGTCCCGATCATCCCCAACATATTCATCATCATGCCGAAGACCATGCCTGCGATTGCGCCTCCTATGGCTCCAATTGCAACACGCTGAGTCGGAGTGCAGGCACATGTAATCGAAGAATTGTTCCGTGTAAGTATTTGATTTTCCATCAGATTTGGCTCCTTCTCGGGTCTCTGCCTATCTCACTCCAAAGGGGTGATCGGCAGGGGTACGACTAAGAAGGTTATGAGAACGCGAATTAATTCCCACTTTGACAAATGATTTATGCGCCAGGAGCCTCTTCAACCGGTCTTTCGCAGGCCCGCGCCTCTCCCGTTGATAGCCAGAACCGGAATATTCGCTAGACGGCTCGAACTCTCACGAATAAACTCCCAGCCATGACATCCTCACGCGCCGACCACAAAATCCTTCTTGATGAATCCGAAATGCCTACGCAGTGGTACAACTTGATTGCCGATCTTCCATCACCTCCGCCGCCACCACTTCATCCCGGTACTCACGAACCAATCGGGCCAGAAGCGCTAGCGCCATTGTTCCCGATGGAACTGATCATGCAGGAAGTCACAACCGAGCGTTACGTTGATATTCCAGAGGTCGTACAAGATATTTACAAGCTATGGCGCCCATCTCCACTCTTCCGTGCACACCGCCTAGAGAAAGTACTCGGCACTCCTGCACGTATTTACTACAAGTATGAAGGCGTAAGCCCTGCCGGATCGCATAAGCCAAATACTGCGGTCCCACAGGCTTATTACAACTTCCAAGCTGGCATCAGGAAATTAACAACTGAAACCGGCGCAGGCCAATGGGGCACAGCCCTTGCATTCGCAGGCGCGCTCTTTGGAATAGATGTTGAAGTCTGGCAGGTAGGAGCCTCCTACGATCAGAAGCCATACCGCCGGATGATGATGGAAGTCTTCGGTGCCCACGTCCACCGCTCTCCATCCATGCTCACCCAAGCCGGCCGCAACCAACTAGCACTCAATCCAAATCACACCGGTTCACTCGGCATTGCGATCAGCGAAGCTGTTGAAGTTGCCGCGCAAGACCCAGAAGTGAACTACGCACTCGGTAGCGTTCTCAACCACGTTCTTCTTCACCAGACAATCATCGGTGAAGAAGCACTCAAGCAGTTTGCAAAAGTCGGAGACTATCCAGATGTTATCGTCGGTTGCACCGGCGGTGGTTCCAACTTTGCCGGACTCGCCTTCCCATTTATCCGTGAAAATCTTAAGAACGGTAAGAACACCAAGGTCCGCGGAGTAGAACCTGCATCTTGTCCATCACTCACCCGCGGCGAATACCGCTACGACTTCGGTGACACAGCAGGCATGACTCCGCTGATGAAGATGCACACTCTCGGACATGACTTTGTCCCAGACCCAATTCA
>JACPZY010000166.1 GCA_016195215.1 Actinomycetota bacterium
GTCCAACCCGGTCCTCTCGTACTAAGGTCAGCCCCACTCAAACTTCCAACGCCCACAACAGATAGGGACCGAACTGTCTCGCGACGTTCTGAACCCAGCTCGCGTGCCACTTTAATGAGCGAACAGCTCAACCCTTGGGACCTTCTCCAGCCCCAGGATGTGACGAGCCGACATCGAGGTGCCAAACCTCCCCGTCGATATGAGCTCTTGGGGGAGATCAGCCTGTTATCCCCAGCGTACCTTTTATCCTTTGAGCGATGGCCCTTCCATACAGAACCACCGGATCACTATATCCTGCTTTCGCACCAGCTCGACCCGTCGGTCTCACTGTCAAGCATGCTTGTGCTATTGCACTCCACGTACGGTTACCAAGCGTACTGAGCATACCTTTGAAAGCCTCCGATACACTTTCGGAGGCGACCACCCCAGTCAAACTACCCACCACACAATGTCTCACGTTTCCGTGATTAGGCATCAAGAAAATAAAGGGCGGTATTTCACCGTTGACTCCCCGGAACCTAGCGGCCCCGGATCAAAGCCTCCCGCCTATCCTACACATTATCCTCCCAATGCCAATGTGAAGCTATAGTAAAGGTGCATGGGGTCTTTCCGTCCCGTGACGGGTACACGGCATCTTCACCGTGACTACAATTTCACCGAGCTCATGGCTGAGACAGCGCCCAGATCGTTACACCATTCGTGCAGGTCGGAACTTACCCGACAAGGAATTTCGCTCAGTTAATCCCCTTATGTTTCCATAAGAGCTGGACTATATCTTAATTTGTAATGATTCATCTGTTGCTTTATGTCTCGAATTTCTTCGAGACCTTGAGGCTTCAAATGATCTCCTGCCTGGATTTTTGCCAGTATCTGACAAAACTTACGAAAATCATGCTGCTTCATTGTGCGAAGCTGATTCTTTTCGAAAAATGGGACAATGACATTTTGCAGATGCTGCAATCCTCTAACTCGATAAGCCATTCGATCATCGTGGTTGGTTCTCACCACACCACAACCAAAGTATGCCTTAATCGCATAGAGCAACTGTACATCTCGCTTATGTTGAACAATTGTAAACTCAGGTAATACCTGATATCCAGTTGTCATTTCAGCGTGTCTATTAATAGACACATGAAAACAACCTTCACCGTCTACAAATCCAACAATCCATTGTGCTTCCATATCCATTTACAAATCCCAAACGTATAGTCTCTGAGGATTCTAGTCCGATGACTAGTCTTTCCTGCGGATTGTCCCCATGCCTTCTAGATTTTTACTGCTGCTATGATACAACGAGTACTAGATAGTTTTGGAGGAGTTTCCCGCATATAGTTTGGTTTTACTAAGGCTAGCGTTATCCTTTAACCTTAGGACCGTTATAGTTACGGCCGCCATTCACCGGGGCTTTAATTCAGCGCTTCGTCCTTACGGACTGACGCCTCCTTTTGACCTTTCGGCATTGGGCAGGTATCACACCCTATACGTCTTCTTAGACGAATTAGCAGAGTGCTGTGTTTTTGTTAAACAGTCGCCTGGGCCCTTTCACTGCGGCTCTCTTTCGCTCTAGATGTTCTCTATGACGAAAGTGAGCGCCACTTCTCCCGAAGTTACGTGGCTAATTTGCAGAGTTCCTTAACGTGAGTTCTCTCGCGCGCCTTAGAATTTTCTTCCTATCCACCTGTGTCGGTTTTGGTACGGTCGCCTCGGACGCTTAGAGGTTATTTCTTGAAAGCATCGCGCTACGTCATCGGTTCCCTTGCGTTCCCCTTGTCGACTCTCTGACTTTATGCTGGCGGGTTTCCCTACCAACCGGTCTCGGAGCCAAACGGACATCCAATAGTCCGCACGCTTAACTTACTTCGTCACCCCATCACATATCCTTTGGCGGCGCAGGAATATTTAACCTGCTTCCCATCGCCTACGCGTTTCCGCCTGGACTTAGGGACCGGCTAACCCAGGGAAGACGAGCTTTACCCTGGAAACCTTGGATTTTCGGCGAGGAGGATTTTCACCTCCTTTATCGTTTACTTATGCCATGCATATTCACTAGTATGCGCTCCAGCACTCCTTACGGTATACCTTCGCTGCACATACTACGCTCTCCTACCGCGTACAGTTGCCTGTACACCCGTGAATTCGGCTCTATACTTTAGTCCCGGATATTATCGGCGCATCTCTCGATTGGTGAGCTGTTACGCACTCTTTAAATGATGGCTGCCTCTAAGCCAACATCCCAACTGTTTTAGAAACTCTACTTCCTTTCTCACTTAGACTAGAATTTGGGGCCTTAATCGACGATCTGGGCTGTTCCCCTTTTGACTATGAAGCTTATCCCCCACAGTCTATTTCCCAGCTGCCTCTTTGGTATTCGGAGTTTGGTTCCCGTTGGTAGGCCGGTAGGCCCCCTAGGAGATCCAGTGCTCTACCCCCAAAAAGGTATTGCTAAGACTAACCCTAAAGTTATTTCGGAGAGAACAAGATATCTCCAAGTTTGATTGGCCTTTCACCCCTATCCACAGCTCATCCAAGACTTTTTCAACAGTCACTAGTTCGGTCCTCCACAAGGTTTTACCCCTGCTTCAACCTGGCCATAGATAGATCACTTGGTTTCGTGTCTACACTATATGACTTAACGCGCTATTCACCCTCGCTTTCGCTCCGGCTCCACAACGTTGTTGTTTAACCTTGCCATATAACGTAACTCGCTGGCTCATCATGCAAAAGGCACGCCGTCAGCCGTTCTCCTAAAAGGAGCATAGGCCTCCGACCGTTTGTAAGCTGCTGGTTTCAGGTTCTATTTCACTCCGCTAACAGCGGTTCTTTTCACCTTTCCTTCGCAGTACTGGTTTACTATCGGTTATCGACTAGTATTTAGCCTTGGGGGGCGGGCCCCCCAGATTCAGACCGGGTTTCACGTGTCCGGCCCTACTTAGGTACCAATCTATTCACTTCATTTTTTTGCTTACGGGGCTATCACCCTGTGTCGCCCCACTTCCCAGTGGGTTCAGCTAAAATTCCATGAACGTTATGACTGGCCCTGCAACCCCAGTGAATAAATCCACTGGTTTGGGCTCTTCCCACTTCGCTCGCCGCTACTACGGGAATCTCTATTGATTTCTTTTCCTCCGCTTACTGAGATGTTTCACTTCAGCGGGTCTCGCTTCCTTCTCCTATGTATTCAGAGAATGATACTGGATCATACACCCAGTGGGTTCCCCCATTCGGACATTTCCGGGTCAAAGCCTCTTTCCGGCTCACCGAAACTTTTCGCAGGTTAGCGCGTCCTTCATCGCCTGTCGATACCAAGGCATCCACCAACAGCCCTTATTAACTTAACAAACAATTCTTTCTTCGCCTTCTTTCAGCGCCGATTCAAAAATATGAATCTTTGTTTCTCTGTATTTGATTTTTCTTAAAATTGTATTTTACTATCAGTGATAGTGCCTTTCCAATTTTCAAAACTTGACAGCAGAAGAGGAGAAGAGTAGAGGAAACTGGCTTATCTCAACCTGATTAAGCTTGACCCTAAAGTCAAGCCAATCTGTCTTTAAAGGAGGTGATCCAGCCCCACCTTCCGATAGGGCTACCTTGTTACGACTTCATCCCAGTCATCGGCCTTACCTTAGGTACCTCCTCCCTTGCGGTCAGGTCAGTAACTTTGGGTAAAACCAACTCCCATGATGTGACGGGCGGTGTGTACAAGGCCCGGGAACGTATTCACGGCGCTGTTGCTGACGCGCCATTACTAGCAATTCCGACTTCATGTGGACGAGTTGCAGTCCACAATCTGAACTGAGATCGGCTTTCTGGGATTTGCTCCACCTTACGGTCTTGCTGCCCTCTGTACCGACCATTGTAGCACGTGTGTAGCCCTGGACATAAAGGCCATGCGGACTTGACGTCATCCTCACCTTCCTCCTAGTTAACCTAGGCAGTCTCATTAGAGTCCCCACCTTACGTGTTGGCAACTAATGATAAGGGTTGCGCTCGTTGCGGGACTTAACCCAACACCTCACGGCACGAGCTGACGACAGCCATGCAGCACCTATACAGAAGTCCTTACGGAAAA
>JACPZY010000013.1 GCA_016195215.1 Actinomycetota bacterium
CTGTCTCCTGGCTCTCAGACTGAAACGCTCGGAGTTTGTCTTCTAAATCCGCGTCGAGGCTGATCTGGAGACCGCCAACAAATCTTGACCAGAAAGGCTCCTCTTCAGATCTTAGAGTGGCTTGCCAAGAGCGCAGTTCTGCAAAATTCGCTAGTTGTTCTCTCGTGGTGAAATCAGTTATCGGAGTCAGTTGGTGAAGGAGGTGAAGGCCGTTGCGCTCAAACTGACTGCCTCGCGCAAGGAGCGTTAGCCGAATGCCAGGTTTTGCTGAGTTTGCATAGTTTTCCTTCGTCTTGATCCTCCAAGAGCCATCCTGGTCTTCTTTTATTTTCAGACCTGGAAATTCCTCGAACCGTTCCTTGGGGATCGCTGGCGGATGCAAATCTGTTGGGATCAGGGTCCAATCGTCTGAGGTAGATGAAGGCATTTCTCATTATGGCATTTATTGCCATGAAGGCGGATGAGCCCGGCTCTCTGGGCAAGTGGCGGCCTCCCATAAATTATGTTTTGTGAGTGTTTCCGACTGACTAAGTCATTACCCACAAGATACAAGAATCAAGTTAAATTGATGTCTGATACCCAGTGCCCAGTTTCATCCTTGGCCTCAAGCGGTTACTGCAACCTCCCGATGATTCATAAAGAATGGTTGAATCTAACAAGGTGTTGCAATGACCGCATGAGACCAAGTTCCTTCAGGCGCACAAACGTGATGACTTGAGACTTCGGTCTTAAAGTCAAGAAACTATACATTTCCTAACGCGTTTTGCTTTACTTGCGATATAAATCCACGAATTGTCAGACCAGATTGCCTGGAAATAATTCGGCGCAGTTGGCGCTCGGAGAGACTCACCTCCCCTGCAAGCCTGGCAACGCGAATATTCGGGTCAAGAGTTATCAACATACGACATTCTAGAATTATTTTGGCGTGATCTTCAACAACAGCCAGTTGCGAACCTGAATGTGGTCGGCACCTTTTACATGCTCTATATCCATGCACCTGTGCCTCTTCTCCTGACTCAAAGAAGAGAACATTCTCTTTGTTGGGCATGCGAGATGGGCAATTGGGAAGGCAAAATATTTTTGTAGTTTTTACAGCAAAGAGGAAACTGTCCCTTGGGTCAAGCTTTCGCGCAACTATTTGTTGATACCTTTTTTCAAATTCCGTATCCATCTGCAAGCGGCACCTTTCTTGGCTTTGCCAGTTTGAACCTTTTTTGAACCAGAACAGCGGAAATTAAGACTAGTAGCCCGCCTGCGACCTGTGAAACCTTAAAGGGTTCTTTAAGCAGCCAGATTCCAAGAATTGTTGCCACGACCGGCGTTATATAAGTTACAGAACTAGCAATTGTACTTCCTGCCAACTTCACGTTGCGGAAATTCCAGATGTAGGCAAACCCCGTTCCAACAGATCCAAGGATTAACATTCCCGCCAAAGACTTTCCTGTCCAGTTCGAGTGAGTTATTCCACCTAATAACGCAAAAGGACTGAGAAGAATTGCAGAACAAGTCACCTGCGCAGCAGCGAGAGAGGTCGATGAATATTCCATTTTCCCCACAAATCTCTTGGAGTAGGGGAAAGCAATACCGTAAGAAAAGGTGGCTCCTGAAAGTGCGAGAATTCCTTTCCAGTCATTGTTACTTAAACCAGATGCAGCACCCGTCACCAAGACAATTCCCGCAAAGCCCATGAGCACTCCAATGCCTTGATTGATATCAATTCGCTGCTCGCGGAATGCAAAAGTTATGACGATGACGGTCATTAATGGCGTTGTTGCATTGAGCAGTCCCGCCATCACGCTACTGACGTGAGTCTCCCCAAAGGCGAAGAGGTAACCAGGCAATGAATTGAGAAGCAGGCCCACTAAGGCAAGATGACTCCACTCAACAACTCGCTTTGGTAACCTCGTTCTTGTAGCGAGACAGAAGATCAGGAGCGACGATCCACCAATTGCCCCGCGAACAAATGCAACTCCGATGGGTGTCAGAGTAATCAGCCCCCATTTGATAAAAAGAAACGAACTGCCCCAGGTGATGCCCAGAGCTACAAAGCCGGGAAGCCACGAGGTATTTGTTTTCTTGTTCATATAGACATCAAAGCGGGATTCATGGAACGCAACAACGAAAATTAGCCAGACAATCGGACTTCTAATCCGTTTAAATCCAGAATTTGAACTCTGTGCATGAGCACACCCACTGAAAAGTGGGAAGAGGCCTCAATTTGTGGCATATGAGTCCATTACAACTCATTTTTAATACTTGAGGTGGAGTACCTCGTCTAAGGCATGCACTATTATCATTGAAGCAAGGAAAGCGGTTTATTTGAGCCTCTCCAGGTTAGCTAAGTTTCAAATCCGATTCCCAGTGTCCAGTTTCCTCCTTGGTCTCAAGCGGTCATTGCAACAATCTCGGCAAAGACCGCTTGAGACCAAGTTCCTTCGGGCGCACTACTAACTACTCTCTGTAACTTCTATTTCTGGCATACTTTCCAGACCATCAATTTGGCAGGCAATGGGACTCGGCTTACCGGTCGAGTTCCTTTGCTATTTCACTACGGGTCTAGTGACATCGATCAAAAAGTGAAGGAAGTCGAGCAGGGGTTCTGGGTGAATACCTAGGACCCCTTCCCAATTTCGGCTATAAAACCATTCTATCTTCCGCCTTTCGACCTATATTTTGAACATGACTTCTGAGGATAATTCACCCATATTTAAAGGTGAGCCAGTATCACTTAAATATGCGCATGTAGAAAACGAGCGACGATTCTTAATTCGGAAAGCTATTGCCAAGTCAGATGGCGCGAGACGTCTATATATTCGAGATCGGTATCTGATTGGAACGAGACTTAGATTACGACGCGTTGAGGAGTCTGGGCTTCCGACAGTTTATAAACTGGGACAGAAAATCAGATTTAATGATGGTTCTCTTTCGAAGAATGCCCACACGACCATCTACTTGTCGGAAGAAGAATTTGACTTGCTTGCCCATGTAGCCGCGAATGAGTTGGAGAAAGTGAGATGGGTTAACCCCATCGGCAATCTCAGTCTTTCCATTGATGAGTTCGGTGGTCGGCTGGCTGGCCTCGTGCTTGCGGAGGTCGATCTGGGAAGCACCGACTCCTTGCCCTCCGCCTTTCCAATCGAATTGAACGACGAGGTCACAAATGACGACCGTTTCACCGGAGGCACGCTTGCTATGACAACAACCAAGGAGCTCACGAGCATTTTGAATTCTTTTCACATTCGCTAGGTTTTTCATGCAAGTTGGATGATAGTTTCCCAGTGCCCAGTTTCATCCCTTTGGGCTAATGCGTAAGAAGCGGAACTAACGAGTTGCTGATTCGTAAGCTAACTTTAATTCATCAAGAATAATCTTGCTCATACCGAGCATCGCCTCAGTGGCACGCTTGGCGCCTTCAGGGTCAGATCCACCAATGTACTGTCCCATGGCGGGCGACGTTACTTGCCATGAGAGCCCGAATTTATCCTTAAGCCATCCGCATCTGCTTTCGCTTCCTCCATCCTTGATGAGAATTTCCCAGTACTTATCTATCTCAAGTTGATCTTTGCATGGGATTTGAAAAGAAATTGCCTCCGAGAAATGGTAGTTCGGCCCGCCATTGAGTGCGATAAATGGACGACCAAAGATTACGAAATCGACGACGACTTCCGACCCCTGTTGATTGCCTGGCGTATCGGCTGGAGCGATCCAGTTATTACCTAGAGAACTTTCCGGGAAGATGCTGACATAGAACTCGGCCGCCTCACGAGCGTTGCCATCAAACCAGAGACATGTATAACTCTTAAATGCCCGGTAAAGAAGAGTTACCCTATAAACCGGACTAATCCAGCTCTTTAAGCCTTGCGCGAACTAGATCCTTCAGTAGTTTCTTCTCGATTTTCCAATCTACGGGGACTTGAAAGGTCGTTGACCCCGAAACGTAATCCTCGAGCCTGGGCTTAAACTCTGCCATCACCTTTGGACTCCAAGGATTCAAAGTTAAATGCCTCTTAAAGGCCGCAAGCCCAAATACATACTTTCCATCTCGGTGGATTTGCGGAACATTCCAGGAGATTTTGACATCTAGTTGCGGGAATTGGGAGAGAATATATTCGATTATCGACTCCAAAGTTTCCGCTTTTTCAACATGCAGTGAATTTAGGTACTCTTCCAGTGAGCCGAATTTCCCCATAACGGAAAGTATAAAAGAAGTGTCGTCCTATAAGTGGGATTATGTGATCTTTGACGTATTGCTGGTTCCAGAATATCGATTGACATGGCTCACTCAGGCTCCTTCCGATCTCACAAAGGGAAAACCGATATCCAGCGTCCAGTTTCATCCCTTCGAGTGTGCAGCTTGAATCTAACACTTTGCTTGAAGTAGTACAGAGAAGTAATGAACGAGGATTGAGCAGTAGTGACGCCTCGATCCGACTATTGTACTGAGCACATACTGTGCACCATGCACAATAACTAAATTTTTCCAAACGTGCCGGAATGCTGTTTAGCTAATTTGCAGTATGAAAAGTAAGGGTGAAATCAATCGGAGTGGAGAGTTACTCCGTAAAGCCCGCTCTCTAGATAGTTCGATTAGCACCCAAGAGAAACTGACTGCAACGGCAATTGTGCGAATGAGGAACTACGTCGAAACGCCAAAGGTTTCTGGGTATAGAGCGATACATCTAGTCACGGAACGAGACGGGCATCGAATTGAAGTCCAATTAAGAACTAAAGGCCAACAAGCCTGGGCGAACGTAGTTGAGAAGATTGGAGCGCGATACCAGGTTCCATTGAAGGATGAAATTGGTCCCGAGGAATTAACTTATTGGCTACGATTGGCAGCAGGGAATATTGCTTACAAGGATCGAGGCGAAGAACCTCCTGCATCCTTTGGAGTGGAATTCTCGGCGGCACTGGATATCGCACCAGCCTGGATGGAGGCGGAGGACACCAAATGAGCGATCTCATCCATTTTCTATTGGTATTCAATCGAGTTTCTGGGGAGCTGGTTTCGATTGATAAATTTGAAGAACAGGATCTTGCGATCTCTGCACTTTCGCTACTTGAGAGAAGTCACGAAGATGACGATCAGATAGAAGTTGTCCTAATTAGCGCCGACTCCGTCGAAACTTTAAAGAAAACACATGGTCACTATTTTTCCGGCATGGAAACTATCCCCGATTACGACAAATTGTTAAACGCCTGACCTTTTCTCGTCTCCGAGTTCTGCAAGGTGTGACGAATGGTTCTAAATAGTCGTGACTGAATCACACGTGCAGGATGGAACCGGATTCCCAAGCAGTTTCAGGACATTCTTGAAGGTACCAATGACCTCGCAGAATTCGTGCAAAGTTTTCAGATTTGGACTTTCAAGTGTAACCGAGAGTATGCGTAAGATTGCATAGCATGAAGGTGGATCAAACGTTCCAGAATTGCTACTTGGCTTCGAACCTTGTTGCGCTAAGACCCTTGGTATTAACCGATCAAGATGCTGTCGTTGACGCCTGCAACGATGAAGAAATTCAAAAATGGCTTCCACTCCCATTTCCGTATACAAAGGAAGACGCCAGGTGGTTTATTCAAGATTTGACCGTCCAAAGACAAAGCGATGGTTCTGGTTTGCTGGGCGCCATTGAATACGAAGGAAAATTCGCTGGGGTTATTAATATCAAACGAGCAGAGTGGATCTCCAAGAAGTGCGAAATAGGTTACTGGTCCTCGCCGTGGGCTCGAGGCAAGGGCGTTATGACAACTGCTCTGCTCATGCTCTCGGATTGGATTATCCAAGAAGTAGGATTTCAACGGATAGAGGTGACTACGGCACCGGAGAATTTGGCCTCTCAAAGAGTTGCGTCTAAGGCGGGATACGTCCGGGAAGGAATCGCTAGAAATGCTGGGTACACCAATTCTGGGCGCTGTGATTTAGTCATTTTTTCCAAGATTCCTAGCGATTTTTAGTTTGGGTGTGCGGGGTAGGAACGTGAACTCCCGATGCCCACTTTTACCCCTTCGGGCACTCACGTAATTCAACACCAGATGTTCTCACCCCGGATTGATGCATCAGAGCCGCCATCGATGTAAATCGTCTGACCAGTTGTGTGAGTGTTCTCCTCACTAGTAAGCCAGGCAAGCAGATAAGAAACTTGCCGAGCCTTGAGGTAATGGTTAAGTGGCATGGGAACCATCGCGTCGATGGCAGCTCGGGATTCCGCAGTTGCAATCATTCCCGCAACCATCGGGGTCTCGACAATCCCGGGCCCAACAGCATTGAGTGGGATGCCTGCTCCTGCCCATTCCGGCTTTATGCACTCACGGCGAATCCAACGACTGAGCGCGCGCTTAGTCGAACCATAAATCAGTCCTGCCGTTTTAGGCCCTTGATCAACGAGCCCTTGCGCGATTACCAGGGCCCGCCCCTCATCATTTGCAAGCATTGCATCGACCAATTCAGGAGAGTTGGGAAATAGGGAGGCCATCGAACTTGTTATGGCGACTCTAGGTGCCGAACTCTTTTTCAGCGTCGGAAGGAGTTCAGTAAGAAACTCAGTGACACCGAAGTAATTGACGGAAACAGTTTGGGCAATGGAGTGCACCAATCCAGCGCAAGGGATAACGCCATCGATGCTACCTCCGCTCAACGTTATGGCGCTCGTTGCAGCATCTTTACGTCCGATGGAGGTACTCAGATCGGCGTTGATGTCGGCGTTATGAATATCTACGCCAATTACTTTGGCACCTCGTTCTTTAAGCAAAATCGAAGTTGCCGCTCCAATTCCGGAGGCGGCACCTGTGATCACATATGTCCTTGCCACCGTGACGGCCTTTCTTAGGTGAATGGGGTTTACGCGCGTTCATTCTCCTCTATTCTCATCTCCACTATGGCTACCGAATTCGCGATTCGTAAAGCAGAATTCGATGACGCGCCAGCGATTGCGCAGGTCAGTTATCTAACGTGGATGCACGCTTATCGCGGAATAGTTCCAGACGCCGAACTCGACGCTCTGACCTTGGAATCAGTAACCGAAAAATGGGTGCAAATCCTAAGCCTGGCGATCCCCAAGGGCGGCACATTGGTCGCAATCAATGGTGAATCCATAATCGCTTACTCCCGTTTCTATCCAAGCGTTGATAGCGATGACGACGGAGACAGGGTGGCAACCGTTGGTTCCCTCTATGTTCATCCTGATTTTCAGCATCAAGGGGTGGGTCGTGCGGTGATGGGAGAGATTCTCGAGATCGCTAAAGACCATGGATTTACGGAAGTAACTCTCCATGTCTTAGCTGCCAACGAACGGGCTCGAAAATTCTATGAATTCTTGGGCTGGGAACGGGACTTGGATGCCGTCATTGAAAGATCGGATGAGGAAACAACTCCAAAAGTTAGGTATCGGAGCAATCTTCTATAAAACCATTTCACGGTAATAACCAGGAGGCAGTACGGACCCCACAGATTGCCTACCGCTAAAATGGTACATAGAACAGTCTAGTTAAACTCGTATGGTGCACGTATTCATTGATGACTCAGGTGATGCTGGCTTCAAATTTTCCAAGGGGTCCACTGAAAACTTTGTAATTGCTTGTTGTGTATTCAACACGCCTGAATCTGCGCAGAGAACTTCGGAATCGATCCACGCATTCCGAAGATCTCTGGGGTGGTCAGCATTTGAAGAGTTTAGGTTTTCGAAAACTCGCAAGGAAATTCGGTTTGCTTTTATGGATCAAATCTTTAAGAACGATTTTTTTGTAAGAGCAATCGTGATTGATAAGAAAGTTATTACGAGTCACAACTTAAGCCAAAATCATGAGAATTTCTATAATTATGTGATCAAATCAGTGCTGAGTCGCTCTAGTGGAACAATCCAAAATGCATCGATAAAAATTGATGGCAGTGGGGGACGCGAATATCGAAATGCTGTTCGAACATATCTGAGAACTCAAATCAATAGCCTTGAATCGTGCATCATAAAGGATGTCCATTTTGTTGACTCGAAAAGTAATCAACTCATTCAATTAGCTGACATGGTTGCGGGTTGTATACGAAGGAGTCATGTAACTTCCACAAAGGACTCTCTTGAATATGCCAAAGCGCTCGAACCCATACGCCGTCGAACGAACTCTGACATCTGGCTCTTCAAATAAAAAAGCGACCCGTTTCCTAGCCCTTAAAGGGCACGCACACCATCCGGTGACAGTTCGGAGAACGGGTCTTTGTAGGTGAATTATTACATAAGGATGAGACTTCATGTCAAAAATATCCTCAGAACGCCTAATATCTGAGCCTAGGAGGAAATCCCTAGGTAGCAATCCGGTAGTAGGGGACTTGCGCTAAATCAGGGCAGTAGTGCTCTCTGCGCCAGGCCAATCATGAGCGCGGCAACCTCATTGCGTCGCTGACTAGATCGCAACCGTGGTGTTGAGTTGAGCAATCCAAAGACTGCGTGGGCCATCGTGCGCGCAGTTTCTGCTGTTTCATTTCGCCGCGCACGTTGGATTTGATCTACCCAGAGTTCGACATACCGTCGTTGCAGGAGTCGAACCTGCCGGGCATCATCTTCTTCAAGATTACCAAAGTCACGCTCGTGGACTCTGATGAGATCCGGATAAGAGATCGCGAATTCGACGTGACGCTCGATCAACGCGGAGAGGGTCTGCTGCGGATCGAGATTCTCTTCGATGACCTCAGTCGCCCCCTCGAGAAGAGAGTTGCTCACGGTGATGAGCATCTCGGCAAGGAGGGCGCTTTTCGTGCGAAAGTGCCGATATATCGAGGGACCGGTGAGGCCAACCGATTCGCCTAGTTCCTCAACGCCAACCCCGTGAAAACCCTTGGCGGCAAAGAGAGCAGCTCCATTTTCTAGGAGCCGCTCACGAGTCCCCATTCTTCCTCCCCATCAAAATGTCACCTCAAGCTCTTCCAATCGCGGTATCCAAGCGGCTATCCTAATAATGTTAATGATCACTAACAGTAGTGGAGAATCATGAGTTTGCCACGACTCCCGACCACAGTCGATATTCGCGACCCTTCCTTCCGCGAAAGAGAAGTTGCGTTCCGAGATCTCATCGATGACTTCACCGCGCACATGAGTTGCGCTGCCCTCGGAGGCCCAGAAGGCACACGCATCCGACATCAAGAACGCGGCAAGTTGCTGCCGCGAGATCGCGTGACCCATCTGCTTGATCCAGGTTCGCCATTCCTTGAGCTCTCACCGCTGGCTGCGAATGGCATGTATGGAGATGAGGCCCCAGGTGCAGGGTTAATCGTCGGAATTGGAATTGTGAGCGGCCGTCCATCGATGATCATCGCGAATGATGCGACGGTGAAAGGCGGGACTTATTACCCCATGACGGTGAAGAAACACCTGCGTGCCCAAGATATCGCCTTCGCGAATCGTCTCCCGTGCATCTACTTGGTCGATTCGGGTGGAGCTTTTCTGCCGCTGCAACATGAGGTTTTTCCAGACCGCGATCATTTCGGCCGGATATTTTTCAATCAAGCACGACTGAGCGCATCTGGTATTTCACAAATCTCTGCCGTACTCGGCGCCTGCACGGCGGGAGGTGCATACGTTCCCGCTATGAGCGACGAGAACGTAATCGTTGCAGGGCAGGGTCATATCTTCCTGGGTGGCCCCCCGTTGGTTAAAGCAGCAACCGGCGAAGAAGTATCAGCCGAGGAGTTGGGTGGCGGGGCAATGCACTCACGTATCTCCGGTGTCACCGACCACTTGGCCGAGAGCGAGGATCAGGCGCTGATGATTATTCGCTCCATCGTTTCCACATTTCCCCAAGATGTGAGTTGGCTGACGCCCAATGCAGAGGTAGAGCCACCGTTGTATAGCGATGAAGAACTCCTTGGCATCGTGCCCACCGACACGCGAACGACATACGACGTCCGCGAAGTTATCGCCAGAATCGTCGACGGAAGCAGGTTCCTCGAATTCAAAGCAGAGTTCGGTGAAACCCTTGTCACGGGCTTCGCTCATATTGACGGATACCCAGTGGGGATCATCGCAAACAACGGTGTCCTCTTTAGCGAATCTGCATTGAAGGGCGCGCACTTTATTGAAATCTGCGACCAGCGGAAGATTCCCCTGGTATTCCTGCAGAACATCTCTGGTTTCATGGTCGGTCGCGAATACGAGACCGGCGGCATTGCCAAGCACGGCGCCAAAATGGTGACTGCGGTGGCCTGCACTCGGGTGCCGAAATTCACCGTGATCATCGGCGGCTCTTTTGGTGCAGGCAACTACTCCATGTGCGGACGGGCCTACGACCCGCGTTTTCTCTGGATGTGGCCCAATGCCCGCATTTCGGTGATGGGCGGAGAGCAGGCTGCATCGGTTCTCGCGACCGTCAAGACGGACCAACTCGCGGCAAAAGGCGAGGAGTGGAGTTCGCAGGAGATCGAGGAATTCAAGGAGCCAATCCGTGCAAAGTATGAGACGGAAGGCAGTGCGTATTTCTCGACTGCACGACTCTGGGATGATGGAATTATCGATCCGCGAGATACTCGAAGAGTCTTATCGCTGGCGCTATCCATCTCGGGTCTATCGCCATTGCCGGCAAATTCTTTCGGAATCTTTCGGATGTAATGGTGTTCACAAAAGTTCTTATCGCAAATCGTGGAGAGATCGCGCTGCGGATAAATTCAACACTTGAAAGACTTGGCATTTCTGCCGTCGGCGTTTACACCCACCATGATCGCGACTCACTACACGTTGCGCGAATTTCGGAGAGCTATCTTCTAGATGACCGGCAACAGAGTGGATACCTCAATAGCCAACAGATAATTGCGGCCGCACTAGCTAGCAACTCTGAAGCAATCCATCCTGGCTATGGATTCCTCGCTGAAAATGCGCAGTTCGCACAGGCATGCCACGACGTAGGACTGATCTTCATTGGCCCACCAGCAGATGCAATGACCGCGATGGGAGAGAAGATTTCTGCACGAGAGTATGCAACGAGAGCAGGAGTCCCCGTAGTGCCCGGCATCGGTGAACCTGCAATGTCCGACGCAGAGTTGCTCGATGCTTGTCGTGACTTGCGATTTCCGTTGCTGGTGAAACCCGCCGCCGGCGGTGGCGGCAAAGGACTCCATGTGGCCCATGACTTGAATGAACTGCGCGAGGTACTTCCAACAGCGCGACGAGAAGCGAAAACAGCATTCGGTGATGAGACCTTGCTCGTGGAGAAATATCTCTTACACGCCCGGCACATCGAGTTTCAAGTCGCTGCCGACAACTATGGAAGCAGCATGCATCTAGGAGAGCGGGAATGCTCGCTGCAGCGACGCCATCAAAAAGTTGTGGAAGAGGCGCCGGCACCACGGCTATCGGAGAGCAACCGCGAAATCATGGGCGCTGCAGCGCTGGCTCTGACCTCGACCATCGGCTATCAGAACTTAGGCACCATTGAATTCCTTGTTGATGCCGATTCGCCGGAGACTTTTTACTTCATGGAGATGAACACTCGCCTCCAAGTGGAACACCGCGTCACCGAGATGATCACCGGGTTGGATCTGGTCGAATGCCAATTGCGCCTTGCTGCAGGCGAACCGCTCAAGGAGGTAATACCAACTAGTGGATTCACCGGACACGCCATCGAGGCGCGCATCTATGCCGAAGACGCCTTCAATGGTTTTCTTCCAACGGGCGGGGTTATCGGCAGATTCACTGCAACTGACACCAACAACACCGTGACGGATTCGGCGATCAGAGATGGCGCATTGGTCTCATCTTCATTTGACCCGATGCTGGCCAAGATCGCCTGCTGGGGTGAGGACCGACAATCTGCCCTCAAAGAGTTGCGAGAGGCGCTGTCGAATACGGTCTTGCTCGGTGTGACCACCAACATCGACTTTCTGATCCAGCTATTGCACCTGCGCGATATTGAAGAATCTAAGTACGACACAAAATACCTCGAGGCATGCGAGATTGAACGTGCGATTCCCTCGCCGGCACTCCTTTCTGCCTACGCGGCAATGGCAGCCCCCGCTTCGAAAGTTGGCTCTTGGCGCGCCGATGGATGGCGCCTTAACGGTATGCCGCGTGCGACGATTGCGGCGTATATCGACGGCGTCCGTCATGACGTCTCAACAGAAAGTGGTTCGACGCTCGCGGTGGACTTCTATCGCGACGACGCTGACTACTGGCTCCATCATCGATCGTTCGGCACATGGCTCATCAAAGAAGCGAATGAGCGGCGTATTTCTACAGATCGACTCAGCGATGAAATCGTGAGTCCGATGCCGGGAGTTGTGATAGCGGTGAATGTGGCAATCGGTGATCAAGTAAAGATCGGCGATCCGCTTGTTGTTATCGAAGCAATGAAGATGGAACACATTGTTCGTGCCAGACACTCTGGCCATGTTCTGCAGTGCAACGTAGCGTTGGGCGCGAATGTGCGAGTTGGGCAACTCTTACTCGAGGTGGTGGAAGATGTTTGATCGCAGCGGATTACCCACGGCAGTCACCGTTTACGAAGTTGGACCGCGGGACGGATTGCAGAATGAGAGCGTGGTTCTACCTACTGCCGTAAAAGCAGAGTTGATCAAACGCCTTGTAGGCACCGGAATTCCGGCAATCGAGGTCGCCAGTTTCGTCCGACCAGATCTCGTTCCGGCGCTGGCAGATGCCGAGGAATTATTAGCCGAGTTGGCGCCCCTGCTTGCCGCACATCGGATGAGTGCATTGGTTCCAAATCAAAGAGGACTCGACCGCGCGATGCAAGCGGGTGTGCAAGAGATCGCAGTATTCGCCAGCGCGACCGAATCATTTGCAAAGGCAAATCTCAACAACAGCGTTGCTGGTTCGCTCGAAATCTTCGGCCCTGTCATTAAGCAAGCACGAGATGCAGGTCTTCGAGTACGTGGATACATCTCGATGTGTTTCGGCGATCCATGGGAGGGGAAAGTTCCGACCAATCAAGTAGTCGATGTGGCATAAAGACTTTTCGCAGA